>JBDRHJ010000094.1:0-20733 GCA_043816835.1 Candidatus Omnitrophota bacterium | reverse complement strand
TGCGACGGCGTTGGCACTAAGCTAAGTATTGCGGTTTTAATTAACCGGCATGATACTATCGGGATTGACGCCGTGGCAATGAATGTAAACGATATTCTTTGTGCGGGCGCTAAGCCCTTATTTTTCCTTGATTATATCGCCTACAGTAAATTGGAGCCGGATGTTTTGCTTCAGGTAATCAAAGGGTTAAACCGCGGCTGTATCCAGGCAGGCTGTTCTTTAATCGGCGGGGAAACTGCTCAGATGCCGGATATGTATAAGCGGGGTGAATATGATTTGTCCGGATTTTGTGTGGGCGTAGCAGAAAAAGACAGGGTTATTAACGGCTCACGCATTGAAAACGGGGATATCTTAATCGGGATTGAGTCAAGCGGCTTGCATTCTAATGGTTTTTCTTTAGCGCGAAAGGTTTTTTCAAAGAGTGAATTAAAACGCTATGCCAATGAATTGCTTAAGCCAACACGAATTTATGTTAAGCCTATTTTATCCTTATTGGGATTAGAAAAAAAGGATAAGCAATTGGCAATAAGGGGTATTTCTCATATTACCGGCGGGTCTTTTTACAGCAAGGTTTCAAGAATCCTACCGGGGAATCTTAGTGCTCGGATTGATAAGAATTCCTGGAAAGTGCCCGATATATTCAAACTTATCCAGAATAAGGGTGTTATCGAGGAAAAGGAAATGTATCATACGTTTAATATGGGCATTGGCATGGTGTTAGTTGTCAAACCCCAAGCCCAGGAAGAAATAGAATTTACCCTTTCGCGCTCTAGCCTGAAGTCTTGGGTAATCGGTAAAATAATTAAGGGTAATAAAACAGTAGGGATTATATAAAAAATATGAAAATTCTTGTAATTGGCTCAGGCGGGCGCGAGCACGCATTGGTTTGGAAAATCGCACAGTCAAGGCTGGCGGATAAGATTTTTTGTGCCCCCGGAAACGGGGGGATATCGGCAAAGGCAGAGTGTATTGATATAAAGGCAGATGATATATCTGGGCTTATTGGTTTTGCCCAGGATAAAAGCATTGATTTAACGGTTGTCGGCCCGGAGATTCCTTTAGCAGCCGGAATCGTTGACCAATTCCAAAAAGCAGGGCTTAAAGTGTTCGGCCCAATAAAAAGGGCAGCCAGCCTTGAATCAAGCAAGGTATTTGCCAAGGAGATAATGAAAAAGTATGGGGTTCCTACGGCTGATTTTCGCGTATTTGATAATTATCAGGATGCTACCCGGTATCTAAATGATAAAAATTCAGCCTGCGTAGTTAAGGCAGACGGGCTTGCTGCCGGAAAAGGCGTGTTTGTCTGCCCAACAGTTGAGGAAGCGCAAATGGCAGTTGATTTCATAATGAAGGACAGGATTTTCGGGGAAGCAGGCAACAGGATCATTATCGAAGATTGCCTGGAAGGCGAGGAGGCATCGATTATTGTTTTTACTGATTCATCTGAGGTTATTCCTTTGGCTTCCAGCCAGGACCATAAGCGTATCTTTGATAGCGACCAGGGCGCTAATACCGGGGGTATGGGTGCTTATTCGCCGGCGCCGCTGGTTACAAACGAACTTAGCGAGCAGATTTTAAAAATAATTATTCATCCGACAATTAAGGGTTTAGCATCTGAAGGCGTGTTGTACAAGGGGATACTTTATGTAGGGGTTATGGTTACGGCTTCCGGCCCAAAGGTTTTAGAGTTTAATGTGCGCTTCGGCGACCCTGAAACACAGGCAATACTGCCGCGGCTAAATTCGGATTTAGTTAAATTAATGCTGGCAACGATTGACGGGAAATTAGGCGAGATAAGTAATCAGGGCGGCCTGGATTGGGATAAGCGTGCTTGTGTTTGCGTGGTTTGCGCATCCGGCGGTTATCCGGGCAAATATGAAAAGGGCAAAGAAATTACCGGGTTAGAAAAAGCAGGGGATATGCCGGATATAGTTGTGTTTCACTCAGGGACAGAATTAAAGGAATCAAAATATATGACTAATGGCGGGCGGGTCCTGGGGGTCACCGGATTAGGCGAGGGTATTATAGAGGCAATTAGTAAAACTTATCAAGCAACCGAAAAGATAAACTTTGAGGGAATGCATTATCGCAAGGATATCGGGAAAAAGGCAATTGTTAACAAGGATCAGGAGGGGGTATGCGTAAACCGTCCATAAGCATAGTTCTTGGCAGTCAATCAGATTTAGAGCAGGTTAAGCCGTGTCTTGATATTTGTGAGGAATTTAAGGTTTCTTATGAGTTAAAAATACTTTCCGCGCACCGTAATCCAAAAAAATTAGTTAGTTATGTCCAGGGGGCATCAGCCGGGGGAACCAAAATCTTTATTGCTGCTGCAGGCGGGGCCGCAGCCTTGCCGGGGGTAATTGCCGCGCACACAAGCTTGCCGGTAATCGGGGTACCGATTGAAACCCGCAGTTTAAAAGGCCTTGATTCACTGCTTTCGATTGTGCAGATGCCGGGCGGTGTTCCTGTGGCTTGTATGGCAATCGGAAAAAGTGGCGCAAAAAATGCAGGCATATTTGTATTGGAGGTTCTTGCGCTTAGTGATAAAAAACTTGCTAATAAGTTAAGGGTTTATAAGAAAAATTTAGCAAAAAAGATAAGAAAATCTAAGGCCAGATAAATTCTGGTTATTTGATAATTCAGGAATGAACTAAATAGGATGCAGGCACGTATTCTTAAAATTAGCCCCGAAGATCCCGAAGAAGATAAGATCAGTTTAGCTGCCCAGGTTTTGCGTGACGGCGGCCTGGTAATTATTCCCACTGAAACAGTCTATGGCGTGGCTGCTGATATGCGAAGCATAGAGGCAATAACCCAGCTTTATAGAATAAAACAAAGGCCAAAGGATAAGCCTTTTTCCCTGCATATTGCCTGTAAAGAAAGGGTAGAAGATTTAGCCGCAGGCTTGAATCAAACCGCATTTAAGCTTATTGATAATTTCTGGCCAGGGCCCCTAACATTGATACTGCCGGCAAAGAACAGCGATAAAACCGTTGGCCTGCGCATGCCGGATAATAATATTGCCTTAAAACTGATTGCTATGGTAGATGCCCCTTTGGTTTGCCCTTCAGCCAATCTTTCCGGGAAACCAGCGCCGGTTGATTTTTCTGAGGCAATAAAGGATTTAGGCGAAGAGGTGGATTTAGCTATAGACGGCGGAAAAGCAATGTTGGGCATTGAGTCAACGATCGTTGATTTAACCCAATCGCCTTATCGAATACAACGGCAAGGGGCAATAAAAGCAGATCAGATTCAAAGGGTTGCCGATAGAAAAAATGTGCTTTTTATCTGTACGGGCAATTCTTGCCGTTCAGTAATGGCTAAGGCATATTTAGAAAAGGTGTTAAGCCAAGCGGGGCGTCGCGATATTGAAGTATTATCTGCCGGGATTATGGCCGCCAGCAATTTAGGGGTAAGCATAGAAACAAGGAGGGTTTTGGAAAAAGAGGGTATTGATGTAGGCAATCACAGGTCAAGGCAGGTAACTAGCCTGATGCTGAAAAAATCAGATGTGATTATTGTTATGGAAAGGATGCATGAACAGAAGATTTTAGAGCTGGCCCCCGAAGCAAAAACAAGACTTTTTCTATTAAAGGAATTTGTTAATACTAATGATAACTCTTTAGACATAGTTGATCCGATTGGGCATTCAGCAGGATTTCATGAGCAGACATTTTCTCTGATTAAGCAAGGGATAGATCATATGGTGAAGATATTATGAAACCCCGCATTCAGGTGCGGTCAAGAGGAAGAGGTAAAACAAGAAAATGAAAATTATCATCGGCAGCGACCACGCAGGATTTAAGCTTAAGGAATCATTAAAGGGGTATCTTGCTAAATCCGGATTTAAGGTAAGCGATGTCGGGACTGATTCGTCCGCCAGCTGTGATTATCCGCAGATTGCTTATAATTTAGCGAGCAAGATAGCATCAGGTAAATTCAGCAAAGGGATTCTAATATGCTATACCGGAATCGGCAATTCAATTGTTGCCAATAGATTGCCTGGTATTCGTGCGGCGCTTTGTTATAATATAAAGGCAGCAAGGTTATCGCGCCAGCACAATGATAGCAATATCCTTATTTTAGGGGCAGCCTTTGTTGATGCGGCCTTGGCTAAACGCCTGACCGGGTTATGGCTTAAGACCGAATTCCTGGGCGGAAGGCACAAACGCAGGCTTAATCAGATAAAGGGGATTAAGGCTTAGGCAGGGCGTAAAGCATAAAAAGCTCGCCATAGATTAATTGTTAAATACTAATAAGGGGTAAAAAGTGAAACAGCTCAAACGAACCGATCCGCAAGTTTATCAGGCAATTCAGGACGAAATTAAAAGGCAGGATGAGAACCTGGAATTGATTGCTTCAGAAAACTTTGCCTCTTTGGCTGTGTTAGAAGCGCAAGGGTCAGTGCTTACTAATAAATACGCCGAAGGCTATCCTGGCCGGCGCTGGTATGGGGGGTGTGAATTTGTTGATCAGGCAGAGGAGTTAGCGATCAAGCGCGCCAAGGATTTATTCGGCGCCGAGCATGTTAATGTTCAGCCCCATTCAGGAACACAGGCAAATATGGCGGTTTTATTTAGTGTTTTGAAATTTAAAGACACAATCCTGGCTATGGATTTATCCTGTGGCGGTCATTTAACGCACGGCCACCCGCATAATTTTTCGGGCATGTTCTATAACGTTATTTCCTACGGGGTAGATAGAAAAACCGGAGTATTTAATTATCCGGCAATAGAAAAGCTAGCCATAAAATTTAAACCCAAATTAATCCTTGTCGGGGCTTCGGCTTATCCGCGCAGGATTGATTTTAAGAGATTCCGTGCTATTTGTGATAAGGTTGGTGCTTATCTTTTTGTGGACATGGCTCATATTGCCGGGCTGGTTGCTGCCGGCGTTCATCCTTCACCGGTTCCTTATGCTGAATTTGTCAGCTCAACTACCCATAAGACCCTGAGGGGCCCGCGCGGCGGATTTATTATTTCAAAAAAGAAATTTGCCCAAAAGATTGATGCAATGGTTTTTCCGGGAACCCAGGGCGGCCCGTTAATGCATGTGATTGCTGCCAAGGCAGTTGCTTTTAAAGAGGCTAAGACAAAGGGGTTCAAGCTTTATCAGGAACAGGTGGTAAAGAATGCGCGTTGTTTATCTGGCCGGTTACGGCAAAACGGCTTTCGCATTATTTCAGGCGGAACCGATACGCATCTTATTTTGCTAGACTTAACCCCGCATAATATTACCGGTAGACAGGCTCAGGAGATTTTAGACAAGGCAGGCATTACCGTAAATAAAAACCTTATTCCCTTTGATAAATTAGGCGCTTTAACAACCAGCGGCATCCGTTTAGGGACGGCAGCGATTACAACCCGGGGGATAAAAGAAAAACAAATTGAGCAGATCTCTGATTTTATTGTTCGTGCATTAAAATCCCGCGATAATCCCAAAGCTTTAGAAGCAATACGAAAAGAAGTTCTAGTTATGGCAAGAAAATTCCCGCTATATCCGGAATTAAAAAAGAAAAATTAAGGATTACAAATATGCCTAAAAAAGCAAATTTATCCAGGAAAAAGTTAATTAAGCCTAAGGCAGCTTCTAAGGAAAAAAAAGGCAAGCGGCCCAGTTGGGATGAGTATTTTTTAGAAATGGCCCGGCTTGTTTCCAAGCGTTCGACTTGCCTGCGTCGTCAGGTGGGCGCAGTGGCTGTTCGCGATAAACGAATTTTAGCTACCGGGTATAATGGTCCGCCTTCGGGATTAGCGCATTGTATTGACAGCGGCTGTATCCGTGAGAAATTAAGGATTCCTTCGGGGCAGCGCCAGGAGTTATGCCGGGGATTGCATGGGGAGCAGAACGCAATAATTCAGGCAGTAATCCATAATGTTGATTTAAAAGGGTCTATTCTTTATGTAACCAATCAACCCTGCGTAACCTGCACCAAGATTTTAATTAATGTCGGGGTAAAAGAAATAGTGATATTACAGGGTTATCCCGATAGATTGGCAAGGCAGATGCTTAAGGAAGCGCGCATAAAGCTAAGGAAGGCGAAGGTTAAAAGATGAATTGCCCCCATTGCGGATTTAAGGATGATAAGGTGGTAGATTCACGCGCAACGTCAGAGAATTCGGCAATTCGCCGCCGCCGCGAATGCCTGAAGTGCGGCCGCCGGTTTACGACCTATGAATATATTGAAGACATATCTTTAATGGTGATTAAAAAAGACGGCCGGCGACAGTCCTTTGACCGCAAAAAGATATTATCCGGCATAATGAAGGCTTGTGAGAAGCGTCCGATAAGCCTGGATAAAATGGAGGATATTGTATCCGCTATTGAGCGTGCGATTCAAAGAAAGTCAGACCGCGAGGTTTCCAGCCGTCTGATCGGTGAATTAGTAACCGAAAAATTAAAATTAATTGATGATGTTGCCTATGTAAGGTTTGCTTCTGTCTATCGGCAATTCCAGGATGTAGCCCAATTTATGAAGGCATTGAGCGAGGTATTGGAAAATGAAAAGTCACGCGGGAAAAAAGCAGCTTCCCACGCCAGGGCTGTCAAGAAGCGTTAGGGGGGGCTCTTTAATCGAGCGCGCCCGCAAAGGAGAGGAAGACTTAATGGTTGAAATGGAGTTAAACAAGATTGTTATTAATGAGAAGCGCCATGACCAGTTAATTGTCTTAAAAGAAAAAAACGGAAGCCGGCTTCTTCCGATTGTAATTGGCTTAACCGAGGCTTCGGCAATTAAGATGAAGATCGGCGGCTTTAATCCCCCGCGTCCTTTAACCCACGATTTGTTGTACGCAACAATTAAAAACCTGGGGGCAAAGTTAACAAAGGTTATTATTGACCGGCTGGAGGATAATACATTTTTTGCTAAATTGGTAATCGAGTCGGGTTCCGGGAGCGTAACCATGATTGATGCCCGCCCCTCAGATAGCATTGCTTTGGCAGTCAGGGCAGATGTTGCGATATTTGTTGATGAGTCGGTCTTAAAGCAGACAACAGTATTTGGTAAATAGAACACGCCCCCGGGATTTTCCCCGATATTTACAAGCCAGGCATTTTGTTGGTTAAACCGTAGGAGCCTGAACACAAGTAAATCGATAATTTTTCAATCATGAAGATAGGTATTTTTGCTGATACGCACGATAACCTACCTAAGATAGAGAAGGCAGTTACTTTCTTCAATAAAAAAAAGGTGGATTTGGTTTTACACGCCGGAGATTTCATTGCCCCTTTTGCGGCAGCAAAATTAAACCGCCTCTTATGTGATTTTCAAGGCGTATTCGGTAATAACGACGGCGAAAGAAAAGGGTTGATCCGGGTTTCTCAGGGGAAAATACAAGAAGGCCCTTTGCGAATTACCCTGGATAACCGGCGTATTGTTTTAGTCCACGATATAAATTCAGTTAATCCGGAAGCGGAAGCAGCTGAGCTGATTATTTTTGGCCATTCCCATAAACCGGAAATTATCCGGAAAGATTCCTTCCTTTTAGTCAATCCCGGTGAATGCGCAGGCTGGACGAGCGATCGTTCATCAGTAGCAATTGTAGATTTAGATACACTTTCCCCTGTGATATTCGACCTTTAAATTATTAGATGCAGGCAATTCGTACTTGATAATAATTTGATTCCCCATGAAAGCATCCTTAACCAAGACAGACCAGCTTATTTTACGCTTGATCCTTAAGTTCAGCCAAAGTAAAAATGTCCGGCTTTACATTGTCGGGGGTTTCTTGCGTGATATTGTTCTCGGGCGGTCAAAAATCAATCCGGATATTGATTTCGCGCTTAAAAAAAATGCAATTAAATTTGCCGCTCTTTTGGCGCGGCATTTAAAGGCCGGATTTGTTATTTTGGATAAGGCTAATGGCTGCGCGCGCCTGGTAAAGAAAACCCCTGATAAGGTTTATACCCTGGATTTTACTGATTTTCGCGGCGAGGATTTGTCTAAGGATTTAGGCAAGCGCGATTTTAGCATTAACGCCTTAGCGGTAGGGCTTGAGGAATTTTTAAAGGATTCTGATTATCGCCTGATTGATTTTTATCAGGGATTAAACGACTTAAAGACAAAGGTTATTAAGGCGCTGAATCAGAAAGTATTCGATGATGACCCATTAAGAATCCTGCGAACATTCAGCCTGTCTTGTATTCTCGGGTTTAAGATTGAGCCAAAAACCTTAAAATTGGCTGTCCGGAAAAAGGGCAAATTAAAAGGGGTTTCTTTTGAAAGGATTCGCGATGAATTATTTAAGATATTAACCAGTCCCAAGGGATATCAATTTCTGGTTCAGTTAGACGGCTACAAAATAGCGGAGTTAATTTTTCCGGAAATAAAGGCAATGCGTAAATTGGCCCAGGGGCCTTATCATCACCTTGATGTCTGGCAGCATACACTGGAAACAATAATGCACCTTGAGCGAATAATCAAGAATTCATCCCGCAATCCCGAAATCAGGGATTATCTAAATCAGGGGATTTCTTCCGGACGCCGGCGCCGGGAATTAATTAAGTTAGCCGGGCTTATGCATGATATCGGCAAGCCAAAAACCTTGCGTATTGAAAAAGGGAAGGTGAAATTCCACGGGCATGAACGCTTGGGTGCGCATATGTTTGAAGGGGTTGCCAAGCGCCTTAAGTTGTCTAATCATGAGGCCGCGATTATAAAGAAAATGATTTTTCTTCATTTGCGCCCGGGTTATCTTGCGGATGGTGCGGTTCTCACGCGGCGGGCAAGGTTTAGGTTCTTTAGGGATGCTGCCGGGGAAGCGGTGAGCGTGCTTTTAATTTCCCTGGCTGACCAGCGGGCAACCAAGGGGCCCTTAGCTACCGCAGAATCCCGCCGGCGCCACGAGAGGGTGGTTCGCCGTTTAATCAAGGAATATTTTCAAAAAAGCCAGGAGCAAAAACCAACCCGGCTGGTTAACGGCAATGATTTGATTAAACGCTTTAGATTAGAGCCTTCGCCTTTAATCGGAAGGATTCTTAGCGAGATAGAAGAGCTGCAGGCAATTGGCAAGATAAAAACAAAGAAACAAGCCCTAAGCAGGGCTAAGAAATTAATAACATAGGCCTTAGGGGTGCAATTAACCAACTAAACATATGACTGCACGCAATTTTCCTAAAGACAGAAGACGATTACAGAGATTAAGGTTAAATATTATGGTCCACTATCGCGTTGATCAGCCTTTGCACATAAAGGTAATGGTGGGGGACAAAGAAATCGAAGCTAAAATGCTGGATGTAAATGTCGGCGGCATGGGTTTGCTTACTGATTTTGATATTCCGATCCACTCGCTTCTTCGAATAAGCTTTAGTTTTTTTAGAATGAATAAATCCGGTGAGATTAGTCTTTACGGGCCGCTAGAGGTAACCGGTCAGGTGCGCAATAATATCTTGCAGGAAAATCATCAACACCGCTTAGGTATACGTTTTGACAAAATGGCTAAACAGGATCAGGGTCATTTAGGAAAGTTTGTTCAAATGACCTTGAATCCATAATCGATGGATAGTCTTCAAAATGCTTATTTATTAAAAAAGGAGCAGGCGCTATTGAAATAAGAGTAGAGAAGGTAGAAAGGGATGCGCTAAAAGAGCGGGGTGTTTTTTCCTGGCCGATATGGGAAAAAGGGGTGTCGCGTTTTGACTGGCATTATGATCAAACCGAAGTATGCTTCCTTCTTGAAGGCAAGGTTGTTGTTAAGGCCGAAGACGGTAATCAAGTAACATTCGGCAAAGGGGATTTGGTAACCTTTCCTCAAGGCTTATCCTGTGTTTGGGATATTAAAGAGCCGGTTAGGAAGCATTATAATTTTAAATAATTTCATTCTCGGGGTAAAGGAATAATTAAGCATGAATGATAAAGCAAAACAATATTCAAGGATAAAATATACCTTGGCAATAGCTGATTTTATTTATCTGTTGCTTTTTTTGGTTTTGCTGCAATTTTCCGGATTGGCAGTTTGGCTGCGCCTTGGGGTTTCGCGTATCTTTGCCAACCAGTTACTGGCAATCTTTTTTTATTGCTTAGCCCTCTTCCTGCTCTATTTTATGCTTACCTTTCCGATAAAATTTTATCGCAGCTTCATAGTCGAGCATCGTTTTGGTTTATCAAGGGAGAAGATCTCCCATTGGCTTAGTGATCAGGTTAAGGGATTTTTTCTGGGTTTTTTTATCTCGATTATTCTGATCCAGGGGTTCTTTTTTTTTCTGCGGCAATACCCTGATAATTGGTGGTGGATCAGCAGTTTGTTCTGGGTGTTATTTAGCGTAATCCTGGCGCAACTCTTCCCGGTTTTAATCATTCCCTTGTTTTTCAAATATCGAAGAATAGATAACCAGGACCTGCGCCGCCGGATTCTTAATTTAGCCGGCAGGATGGGCATAAAAATACTCGATGTTTATCAAATCGATTTTAGCAAAAAAACCACCAAGGCAAATGCCGCCTTAATCGGACTGGGGAAATTCAAGCGCATAATTTTAACTGATACGCTGCAGGGAAAATTCTCCCCGGAAGAAATCGAATTAATCCTGGCGCATGAGTTTGCGCATCTTAAGCTCAGGCATTTAATAAAAATGCTTATTTTAAACTCTGCGTCCATCCTGTTTATCTTTTATATTCTTTTTGGCTATGGGGGTTTAATTTTTAGCCGCTTTGATTTGAATTTAACTGATATTGCCGGTTTGGGGATTTGGATATTTTGTTTTGTATGTTTTCAGGCCGCCTCCAGCCCTTTGTTTAACTGGATTAGCCGTAACATGGAAAGGAATGCCGATTACCTTGCACTTAAGTCCAGCGATCAGCCTAAGGCATTTGTTTCGATGATCGATAAGCTGAGCAAGCAGAATTTATCTGAGCGTAAGCCTGCGCGTTGGGCGAAGATTTTATTTTTTGATCATCCGCCGGTTGAAGAGCGAATCGCGTTTGCAAAAAAAGAGGTGGGGATAGTTTAAGCGGCATAGGAACACATGGTTAAAGGCAAAGAAATATTCTAAGCGAATAAGGAGTATCTTATGTTGATAAAGAATTGCGAGATTAAGGTTGTTGAGGGCGATATTACTGAATTAAAGGTAGGCGCGATTGTTAATGCAGCGAATAATCAGCTGGTTATGGGCGGAGGGGTTGCCGGGGTAATAAAGAAAAAGGGCGGCCAGATTATCGAGAAGGAAGCAGTAGCAAAAGGGCCGATAAGGGTTGGCGAGGCAGTTTATACCCAAGCAGGAAGGCTGCCTTCCAAATTTGTAATCCACGCCGCAACAATGGGGCTTGACTTTAAAACCGATGAGAAAAAAATCAGGCAATCCTGCGCAAGCAGCCTGGGTGCGGCAGAAGCAATTAAAGCCGGCTCAGTTGCCCTGCCTGCCTTAGGCTGCGGTGTAGGTAAATTTCCTTATCTTGCCTGTGCAAAGATTATGGCACAGGAGGTTTTTAAACATCTTAGGGAAACCCCGGATTCATCGCTTGGTGAGATTATTTTCTGCTTATACAGCAAAGAGGCATACGCTATATTTAATAAAACAGTGCTTAACTATCTTGAACACATTGTTAATAAGATTCAGCAGGGGCCGTTTATCACGGTTGATGCAATTATTGAGGTCGGTGATGGGGTTGTATTGATTGAGAGGAGCAATCCCCCGTTTGGTTGGGCGCTTCCCGGGGGGTTTGTTGATTACGGGGAAAGCCTTGAGCAGGCGGTTAGGCGCGAAGCAAAAGAAGAAAGCAATTTGGAGTTAGAAGCCTTACGGCAGTTGCATACTTATTCAGAGCCCGGGCGCGATCCGCGTTTTCATACCATATCCAGCGTATATGTTGGGCGGGGTGTGGGTGAGGCGAAATCAGGAAGTGACGCCGCTAATTTAAAAATAGTTAATATAAACGAACTTAAAAATTATAATTTTGCCTTTGACCATAATAAGATTATTGATGATTATTTGAAACAGAGGCAGGCAAGGTAAAAACAGGTCAATCTATCTGCAGTTGTTTTTGCGCATCAACCACATCGCGGTTCATGGTATTAATAACCTTATTTATTCTTTGTTTCAGGGAAGTTGATGCAGTGGGGGAAGAATGGATTTCCCTTAAAATCTGCACCGCCATACGGAAGTAACGGATAATTTCGCCTTCATCAGTATCAGTAAAACGAAGAATCTTGGCAAAAGCAGTTCCTGCAAGCCAGGCCTGGGTTGCTTGGGCAAGGTAAAAGTATGGCTTTTTGCTTGTTGGATATATGCGGTATTTTATCTCCTTGATTTTAATTGATTCAAAGGCGTCTTCGCAGATTTTTTTTAGATATTGCGCACTTTTAGGTAAATCCCGGGCGTGTTGATTTTTTCTCGGTTCGAACACCGCAGCCACCGCAAGTATGCCTAAGGCAAACTCATCCAATTCTTCCAGCACATTTGTCTGATAAAGTTCGGAAAGGATTAGCTCATAGCCGTAAATCGAACGCGCAAAGATTCCTTTTTGGGTGAGCGATGAGTTTAAGATGTATTTTAAATTCTTTAAGAGGTTTAACTTTGCCTGCATAAGCCTTAAGGCCTCTTTTTTTTGGTGTTGGCGTGATTGAAAATGATGTAGGGTCAGTGGGTAAATTTCCGTGATCGTCTCTTGGTAGCGTTCATAAAGATTAAGCAGGGTAGCGTAGGAAGTATTAAATTGGCTCCTTACCCCTTCCGGATGCCCGGAGATTATTTGCTTTATTTGTTCTAAGTTTATGAAACGCGGGTTGATCCGGCAATAAACAAACCCGATTGTATCCATTCCCCGCCTGCCGGCGCGCCCTGCCATTTGATAAAAATCGCGCACCTTTAATATGCGCACGTAGCGGCCGTAGTATTTTCTTAGATTATTAAATACAACGCTGCGTGCGGGCATATTTATCCCCAAGGCAAAGGTTTCCGTGGTAAAGATAACCTTAAGCAGGCGGCTGGTAAAGAGTTGTTCGATTACTACCTTTAAACTGGGGAGCATCCCTGCATGGTGGTAGGCAATGCCCTTTTGTATCAGGTAGGATAGGCGATTGGCGCTTTCCTCGCTTGTTAATTCGAATTGTTGGCAGAGTCGATTATAAAGGGCACTGATTTGTTCTTTTTCGTCCTGATTTAAGAAATCAAAGCTGTATAGTTCAAAGGCAAGGTCTTCCGCCATTTTTCGGCTAAAGACAAACCATATGCAGGGAACACCTTTCTCGCGGCGGATATAATTAATCAATGATGCTAAGCGGTTTCCGCGATAGAATCTTTTTGGGCTTCCCGGCCCGACTGCCTTCCTTAAGTTCGACAGATTATCAATAATCTCATTGCGGCATTGAAATAAAAACTGAAGCGGAACCGGGCGCTTGTTTTCAATTACGATTTTAAGCGGTTTCTTATGAACCGATTCAATCCAGCTGGCGAATTCTTTGATATTGGGGATGGTTGCCGAGAGCGCGAGCATTTTCATGTGATTAGGCAAAAAGATTAATGATTCCTCCCAAACCGTTCCCCGTTCTTGATTATCGATATAATGGATTTCATCAAAGATAATCCAGGAATATTTTTTAAGCGCCTGCGGTTCATTCAGGATTTTGTTGCGGAATATCTCGGTAGTCATGATTAAAACCTGGGCGTTGGGATTCAAGGAGATATCTCCGGTAAGGATGCCGATTTTGCCCGGGAATTGCTTTTGAAAATCGCGGAATTTCTGATTAGACAGCGCTTTTATCGGGGCGGTATAAATAATCCTTTGCTTTTTGCCCAAGGATTCAGTGATTATGTATTCGGCAATTGCGGTTTTGCCTGCGCCGGTAGGCGCGGAAACAATTACCGAAAAACCATCTTTAATAAAGTTTATTGCCTCTTGCTGAAAACGGTCATAAATCATGGAAGTATTATAGATTCAAAACCCCTACTTTGCAAATATAATAAAATTTGCCAAAGCAAGCATACGGGGGTATAATTGTAGCTTGATGAACAGGCATAAATTAATTCTAACAGCGATTATCGCATTTTCTTGCTTATTTTTTTATGGCTGTTCTAAAGAAGATAAGGCAAGAGGGCCTAATTCTAATAATGCGAATATTCTTGTTACAAGGGTAGTTGACGGCGATACCCTGGTATTAGAGGGCGGCCAGAGGGTCAGGCTTATTGGAATTGATACCCCTGAGACGCATGTAAATGACAGGCTTTATCTTCAGGCGCAGCGCAGTAAAAAGGACATTCAGACGATTATTGCCTTAGGTAAAGAGGCTTATAAATTTACCCGTAATTTAGTTGAGGGTAAAAGGGTACGTATCGAGTTTGATCTAGAAAAATATGATAAATACGGGCGGCTTCTTTGTTATGTTTATTTAGAAGACGGGACCTTTGTTAATGATCAGATAATCCGGCAGGGGCATGCATCTTTGTTAACCATACCGCCGAATGTAAAATATGTTGATTTATTCCGCACTGCTTACGAGGAGGCGCGGGAAAATAACCGCGGCCTTTGGGCGCGCTGAGTAAATTTATCAGAAACCAAGCATCCGGCAAATTGGAAAAATAATTTAGCTAAATCAAAAAGGGGGTAATTATGTTGCGTTATTTAACTGCTGGGGAATCACACGGTAAGGCATTAACGGCTATTTTAGAGGGTATGCCTGCCGGGATTAAGGTTGATCTTAACCGAATAAACCAGGAGTTGCGGCGCCGACAGCAAGGTTATGGCAGGGGTAAGCGCATGCAGATTGAGCAAGATAAGGCAGAGGTTCTTTCTGGCTTGAAAAATGGCCTTACCTTAGGCAGCCCAATCGGGGTCCTGGTTAAAAATAAGGATTTCAGCATCCAGAAGCTGCCGGCTGTAATTTGCCCTCGCCCGGGGCATGCGGATTTAGCAGGATTACTTAAGTATGGCTTTTCGGATGTGCGCAATGTATTTGAGCGCGCATCAGCCAGGGAAACTGCCGCAAGGGTAGCCATTGGGGCAATATGTAAAATATTCCTGAATGAATTCAAGGTTAAGATAACCAGCCGGGTATTAGAAGTCGGCGGTAAATCAAGCAAGGCCCAGATAAAAAAGATTATTGATCAAGCAAGAGAGAAAAAGGATACCGTAGGCGGTATTTTTGAATTAAGGGTAAAGAATGTTATTGCCGGATTAGGAAGCTATGTTCAGCCGGACCGGCGCCTGGATGCCCGGGTTACCCAGGCAATAATGTCAATACCGGGGATTAAGGCAGTTGGAATCGGCCTGGGCTTTAGTTGTGCGGATAAACTTGGCTCGCAAGTCCACGATGCAATTTACTATTCTAAGAATAAGGGGTTTTATCGTAAAACCAATAATGCCGGCGGTATTGAGGGCGGGATTTCTAACGGCGAGGATATTATTTTGCGCGCCTGCATGAAGCCTATTTGCACTTTGCTTTCGCCGCTTGATTCAGTTAATATTAAAACAAAGGCGCAATCTAGGGCGAGTGTTGAGCGTTCGGATATCTGTGTGGTTAAGGCAGCCGGGGTTATTGCAGAAGCAATGGTTAGTTTTACGTTAGCAGATGCCTTTTTGGAAAAATTTGGCAGTGATTCACTTGAAGATATAAAAACAGCTTTTCGCGCCTATTTAAAAAGATTAAAATAAAAATTATGTGAGAAAACCGCCTCCCTTACGTCTATTGTAAGTGAAGCCACAACTTATGGAACGAAGTGAACATAAGTTGTATGGCTGAACTTACCCTTGACATCTCCAATGTCAAGGGTCAAATTCGCACATACAATTTACGTTCTTCAACTGCGTTCAGGACGTAATCCTGAGTGAAATCGAAGGATTACGTTTACTGTCGTTCCGTAAATTGTGTGCTCATTTAAGGGGGGAGGTGATTAGGGTGTTTGAGCAAGGTGATTTGGAAGTGGTGCGGTTACGCCGTTTTGACAACCAAGAATCTAAGCTTAAGGCTTTTGTTGACGTGGCAATCGGGGAGTTTATTATTAAAGGGTTGCGCATTGTTCAGGGCCGAAAAGGGTTATATTTGGCAATGCCCCAAGAGCAGGGAAAGGACGGGCGTTGGTATAATTCCTTTTATCCAAAAAGCGCGCAGGCACGCCAGATTTTAACGGAACTAGTTTTAAACGCATATCAGCAATAGGTTGTATTTGTGGTGCAGATGAGCCCCGGTTATTAACATCGGGGCTTTATTCCATTTAGATTGACATAACTATAACTAAATGTTAGAATTAACGCTGATAATTAATTTTGGGGACATCCCTGCGAAGCTAAACGCGAAAGCTGCTTAGCAAAGAACTGTTAATGCTCACTGATTAGGTAACGATTTTAAAACGGGTATCAGTTTATCAGGAAATCAGGGTGTAGGAGATCAGGGGATCAGGACATCGGGAACATTAATAAATGCAATTAGTTACCTGATATTCTGGTATCCTGATATCCATTACCTGATTATCTGATATCCGGATAACCGCTTTTAGGAAATTATTGAATTACTGAACAAATACATATGCCTCTGAAAAATATATATATTGTGGGGTTTATGGCAACCGGCAAGACTGCATTGGCTAAAGAATTATCCAGGCAGCTTAAGCAGGGGTTTCTTGACCTGGATTCTCTAATTGAGCAAAGGCAAGGCAGGAAAATTAGCCGGATTTTTGCCGATGACGGTGAGGCGCATTTTAGAAGCTTGGAAAAACAAACGCTTAAGGAGGCGTCTAGAAAACAAGGGCTCGTGGTTTCCTGCGGCGGGGGTATTGTTTTAGATAAGGAAAATATCCGGCTTATGAAGCAGACGGGTGTAATTATTTGCCTGAGTTCAAGGCCGGGGGTAATTGTTGAACGCAGCCGCGGCCACAAGCACAGGCCTTTATTAAACGTAGATAATCCGGAGCAAAGGATTAAAGAGCTGCTTAAGATACGCGCGCCTTTTTATGTCCAGGCAGATTATACTATTGATACCTCAGACTTGACAATCCCTGAACTGGCGAATAAGATTTTAGAATATATTAAACAGTAATTGTTGGAGCGGGTTGTATGTTAAAAAGTAAGCACCTCGATTGGTTAAGGTTGGCGCTTGTTCCTGCGATTGGCCCTGCCAGGGGTAAGAAGCTTTTAGAGGAATTCGGCACCCCGGGTGAAATTTTTAGGGCTTCATTAAAGGATATTGCCGCTATATTGGGAAATTCGGTTGCCCGGATAATTGATGGCCAGCGAAGGGCTGTTGATTTGGACGAACAGCTGTGTCTGATTGAAAAATATAAGGTAAAGATTATTGCCTTGGGTGACCCGCAGTATCCCGCGAATCTAAAAAACATATTTGATCCGCCCTTAGTTTTGTTCCTGCGGGGTGAGATTCTACTCGAGGACAGCCTTGCAATTAGTATTGTCGGTACGAGGATGGCAACAATCTATGGGATAAATATGGCGCGCAAAATCAGCAGCCAATTAGGGCAGCACGGCTTTACAATTGTCAGCGGCGGGGCGCGCGGTATAGATACGGCTGCGCATCAGGCAGCCTTAGGGATAAAATCCCGCACAATCGCGGTGCTTGGCTGCGGGGTGGACACGGTTTATCCCCCTGAAAATACCCGTTTGTTTGGGCAAATTATTTTAAGGGGCGCTTTAGTTTCTGAGTTTCCCATGGGGACAAAACCCCTTCGCGAGAATTTTCCGCAGCGTAATCGTATTGTCAGCGGTTTATCTCTCGGGGTGGTGGTTGTTGAGGCCCCCCAAAAAAGCGGTGCCTTAATTACTGCTTCATTTGCCCTTGAGCAAGGGCGCGAGGTTTTTTGCGTTCCCGGCAAGGCAGACAGCTTTGCAATGAAGGGCAGTCATCAATTATTAAAGGAGGGGGCAAGATTAATTGAAGGGGTTGATGATATTATCGAGGAGATAGGGCCTCTACTAACGGGCGCGGCATTAACCTGATTATTTTAATGGCAAAAAATAAAAATAAAGGAGAGCAGGTGAAAGGTTCATTAGTAATTGTTGAGTCGCCGACTAAGGTAAAGACTATTGCCAATATCCTTGGAAAGGGATATTCGATTGTTTCTTCAAAAGGCCATATTATTGATTTACCGAAGAAGAAATTAGGCATAGATGTCGAGCAGGATTTTAAGCCTTCTTTTGTTGTTATATCAGGGCGCCAGGATATACTAAGCGGATTAAAAAAAGAAGCCGCGAAAAGAGAAAAAATCTATATTGCTACTGATTGTGACCGTGAGGGCGAAGCAATCGGATGGCATATAAAACAAAAGCTTTCCAAGAATAATAAATTCTTCCGCGTGGTTTTTCATGAGATTACCCCTGAGGCGATAAAAGCGGCATTTAGTAAGCCGCGCGATTTTGACGTGAATATGGTTGAGGCGCAGCTGGCGCGCAGGATCCTAGACCGTATTGTAGGTTATTTTTTAAGCCCCTTGCTTTGGCGAAAGATCGGGCGGGGTTTAAGCGCCGGCCGGGTTCAGTCAGTAGCCCTGCGTTTAATCGCCGAACGGGAAAGGGAAATACAAAAATTTATTCCTAAGGAATATTGGGCAGTTGAGGCAGAGTTAAAAAAGAAAGCCGAGACAGGGGATTCCGAAGGGTTTATCGTAAAGCTGACAAAGATAGATAATAAAAATCCGGAAATCAAGAATAAAGAGGAGGCAGATGAATTAATCAATGACATAAAGGATAAGTGTTTTAAGGTTGCCGAGGTTAAACAGACCGAAAAAAAACGCCATCCTTCGCCCCCGTTTATTACCAGCACCCTGCAGCAGGAGTCGTTTAATAAGTTGAAATTTACCGTCAGCCGCACAATGATCGTTGCTCAGCAATTATATGAGGGGATTGAGATCGGCAGGGACGCCCCGGTTGGTTTAATTACTTATATGCGGACCGATTCAACCAATGTTGCCGCTTCGGCGATTAAAGGGGTGCGTGATTTTATCCTTAAAGATTTCGGCCAGGATTATCTGCCTGCTTTGGCGAATACCTATAAGGCAAAAAAGCGGGCCCAGGAAGCACACGAAGCAATTCGGCCGGCTTACCTGAAGTATTCACCCGAAAGCATAGAGGAATTTTTAAATAAAGACCAATATAGATTATATGAATTAATCTACAAGCGTTTTGTCGCCAGCCAGATGAATCCGGCGCGCTATCAGCTGATTAATGTAGCTATTGGGGCAGATAAATATTTGTTTTCGGTTTCCGGAACAAAAACGGTTTTCCCTGGATTTACCAAAATTTACCCCAAGGAAGAGGAGTCAGAAAAAAGATTGCCTGAGTTTAAAAAGGGCGAGGTGCTTGATCTTGTCCGGCTTATACCCAGCCAGCATTTTACAAAGCCGCCCAGCCGTTATTCGGAAGCGACCCTGGTCAGAACGTTAGAAGAAAAAGGAATCGGCAGGCCGTCTACCTATGCCCCGATAATTTATACGCTGATTAAACGCGATTACGCGCGCAGGATTAAGGGGTATTTTCATGCTACAGAATTAGGGTTTAAGGTTTGTGATTTGCTGGTGGAATATTTTCCGCAGATAGTTGATTTTGAATTTACGGCTCAAATGGAAGAGCAGTTGGATAAGGTGGAAGAAGGCAAGTGCGACCGTTACAAAATACTAAACGATTTCTACCCTGCTTTTAAAACCCGTCTTGATTTTGCGCAGGAGCATATTAAAAAAGAAGTAATCATGACCGATGAAGTTTGCCGGGAATGCGGCCGGCCGATGATTGTAAAATGGGGCCGTCGGGGAAAGTTCTTGAGTTGTTCGGGGTTTCCTGAATGCAGGGTTTCCAAGTCAATCACCAGCGGCGTAAAATGCCCCGAGCCGGACTGCGGCGGCGAATTAGTGGAACGGCGTTCCCTGCGGGGCGTATTCTACGGATGTTCGAATTTTCCTAAGTGCAGGTTTACCTCCCGGGACCTACCCTCGTCAAAAGATGATGCAGCGTTACATTGAAAAATTTTTAAGATACTTAGAGATTGAAAAGAATTATTCTGAATTTACCCTGATTAACTATCAGGTGGATTTAGATGATTTTGACAATTTCTTTAACCCCGCCGCAGATAAAGCTTTCGGAGGAAAAAAAGAAATCCCGCTTGAAAAAGTAGATTACCTTACCTTAAGGAGGTATTTGGCGCATTTAAAGGTCAAGAATTTCAAACCGCGCACCATTGCCCGGAAGCTTTCTTGTTTGCGTTCATTTTTTAAATTTCTCTGCCGTGATAGTTACCTTAAAACTAACCCGACATTGAGCCTGACCACCTTTAAGCTGGATAAGCATTTGCCTGTATTCCTGACCGAAGAGGAGATGGTTAAATTATTGCAATTCTCCCAGGCTGAGGATGAGCCGGGCTTGCGTGATCAGGCAATCCTGGAGACATTTTACAGTACCGGCATGCGCATTTCCGAATTAGTCGGCTTAAATGTCGATCAGATTGATTTTATCAGCGGTGTGACTAAGGTAAAAGGAAAAGGGAAAAAAGAGCGCCTGCTTCCCGTAGGTGAGCATGCGCTAAAGGCAATCCGGGCCTATTTAAAGAAGCGCAAGAAGCAATCCCCTGCCTTGTTTCTTAACAAAAACGGGGGCCGTTTAACTACGCGGGGGACAAGAAATATCGTGCACAAACATGTTCGCCTTGCTTCGTTAAGGCAAGGGATTTCTCCTCATAGTTTAAGGCATTCCTTTGCTACTCATCTTTTAAATCGCGGGGCAGATTTAAGAAGTGTGCAGGAGCTTCTCGGGCATGCCAACCTTTCGACAACCCAGATTTATACGCACCTTACCACAGAGAAGTTAAA
>JBDRHJ010000093.1:0-9301 GCA_043816835.1 Candidatus Omnitrophota bacterium | reverse complement strand
AATATGGAAATTTCTACACGTTACAACCCGGCTGATACTGAAGATAAGTGGTATCGCTTTTGGGAAAAAGAGGGCTATTTTTGCGCGCAAGTAAACCCTGACAAAGACCCTTTTTGTATAGTTATCCCGCCCCCTAATGTTACAGGTGTTTTACATATGGGGCATGCATTGAACAATACTATCCAGGATATACTTATTCGATATCACCGGATGAAAGGTAAAGAGGTTCTTTGGATGCCGGGGACGGACCATGCCGGCATTGCAACTCAGAATGTGGTTGAAAGGGAGCTAGCGCGTCAAGGTTTAAAGCGTGAGGATGTGGGAAGGGAAAAATTTATTCAGCGAATCCGGCAATGGAAAGAAGAGTACGGTTCAACAATTATACACCAGCTTAAAAAATTAGGCGCTTCTTGTGATTGGTCAAGAACGCGCTTTACAATGGATGACGAATACTCAATCGCAGTCAGAGAAGTTTTTGCGGTTTTATGGCACAAAGGCTTAATCTATCAGGACAATAAGGTTATAAACTGGTGTCCAAGATGTCAAACTGCCCTTTCAGATGAAGAGGCCCCTCATCAGGATATTGATGGGCAGTTATACTACATTAAATATCCTTTGTCAGGGCGAAAAAAAGGCAATGGTTATAAAAAAGGGGATTATATTGTTGTTGCAACAACGCGCCCGGAAACCATGTTGGGCGATACCGCAGTGGCGGTTAATCCAAAGGATAGGCGGTATAAGAAATATATCGGGGGTGTTTTAATTTTGCCTTTAATTAATCGCTCAATAAAGGTTATTGCAGACAGTATGGTGGATAAAGAATTTGGTACGGGTGCGGTTAAGGTGACCCCGGCACATGATCCTAATGATTATATCCTGGGAAAGAAGCATAAGCTCGATTTTATAAATATTATGCATTCTGATGGGCGACTAAATGAGAGCGCCGGAAATTATAAGGATATGGGGCGTTTTGAGGCACGTGAGGCTATTTTGCGGGATTTAAAGGAAAAGGGATTGCTGGAAAAGGTCCAACCGCACAAATTGTCCGCAGGCCATTGTTATCGTTGTAATACAATAATTGAGCCGACTCTTTCTAGGCAGTGGTTTGTCAAAATGAAACCTTTAGCTAAGCGAGCAATTCAGGTAGTTAAGAAAGGAAGGGTCAGGTTTCATCCTAAGCGCTGGATGAAGGTTTATCTTAATTGGATGGAGAATATAGAGGATTGGTGTATATCAAGGCAGATTTGGTGGGGGCACCGCTTGCCCATTTACTATTGTAAAAAATGTACAGAACAGGCAAGCGAGTTCAGAGTTAATAGTTCAGAGTCTATCGATAAACTGAAGTCTACGAACTATGAACTATCAACTATGAACAAAGAAGGGGTTATTCTTTCTAAGCAGAAGCCAGAAAAATGCCCTTATTGCGGATCTGCGGATATTTATCAGGAGACTGATGTATTGGATACCTGGTTTTCTTCCTGGTTATGGCCATTTGCGACTTTTTACTGGCCACCTGAAGCGCATAGCGCAGGACGCAGAGCGCAAAGCGAGAAGGAGTTAAAATACTTTTACCCGACTTCGGTTTTAGTTACTGCCCCGGAAATATTGTTTTTCTGGGTTGCTCGAATGATTATGGCCGGCCTTGAATTCATGAATGATATTCCGTTTTCCGATGTCTATATTCACGGTACGGTTCGTGATATTAAAGGCAGAAAGATGTCAAAATCTTTGGGTAATGCGATTAATCCTTTGGAGATTATTAAAGAATATGGCGCTGATGCTTTGCGCTTTTGCCTTACCTTATCTGCCGGCCAAGGGGATTTATTTCTTTCCCGGGAAAAGTTTGAGATGGGGCGGAATTTCGCGAATAAGATTTGGAATGCTTCGCGATTTGTCCTGATGAATTTAGACGCGAGCAAAGTCCAGGTAGACCTTTGCGTATTTTTGAACGAAGAAAATCTCGAAATGATTGACCGCTGGATTTTAAGCCGTTTCTACAGCATGTTAAAGGATGTTAACCGTGATTTAGATAGTTATCACTTTAATGGGGCAGCCGGTATATTATACGCATTTTTTTGGCATGAATTTTGTGATTGGTATCTTGAAATCGCAAAAGCGAATTTGGGGGAACAAAGCCGCCAGGTAATTATGTATAAGATCCTGGAAAAGACCCTGCGAATTTTACACCCCTTTATGCCTTTTATTACCGAGGAAATATGGCATCAATTACCGCATACAGGGCAATCAATAATGATTCAGCCTTGGCCGCACGTGAATGAACAGGTGATTGATAAAAAGCTGGAATTGGAAATGGGGCTTGTGTTTGATACGGTTAAGTCCGTGCGGAACTTACGCATCCGTATTCATCTGAAGCCAAATCAGACAGTACCGGTTTCGGTTTACCCTTATAAAAATGACTACCGGGAATTAATTAAGAAGAATGCTATGTTGGTTATCAATTTAGCGGGTTTAGAGAAGTTAGATATCCTGGATAAAGATCAATCGCCGCAGGGTACGATTAGTGATATAAGCAAGGGGGCGGATATTTATTTGCATTTTGGCGGCTTGGTTGATATTGATAAGGAGCAGCGTAAAATCAAAGAAAGCATCGATAAACAAACGGGATTTTTAAAAGCTAAAAAGGCAAGGGTTAAAAATAAGGATTTTGTTAAACGCGCGCCGAAAGAGGTAGTTGAAAAGGAAAAGGAAGATATCCGTGAGATCGAAAATACACTAAGTCGCCTGGAGCAAATGCAGAATGAATTGCAATAACGCCTTAAAAATTAAAGAGATAATCAGAAATGCCCTGGCAGAGGATATCGGTAAATGCGATATTACTGCGAAGCTCTTGATTACAAAAACAAAAAAAGCCCGGGCAATTATTTTTGCGCAGGAAGAAGGAATTGCCTGCGGGATAAGTATTGCCCGGTTGGTTTTTAAGACAGTGGATAGTAATATTCGGTTTATTTCCAGGATTAAAGATGGCAACCGCATACGAAAGGGCGTGCCGCTGATTAATATACAAGGCGATGCCTTGAGTATTTTGCTTGGCGAGAGAGTAGCCTTAAATTTTTTAAGCTTACTTAGTGGCATAGCAACACATACAAGGCATTTAGTTGATAAGGCAAATAGCCCGGGGGTTAAAATCATGGATACCCGTAAAACCCTGCCGGGTTTACGCGAGCTGGAAAAATATGCGGTGAGAATCGGGGGAGGCCATAATCATCGCTTCAGATTAGATGAAATGGTTTTAATTAAGGATAATTATATCAAGGCTATGTCCGGATTTTTATCTTTGAAGCATTCATTGAAATTACGCAAGGGGAAAGAGGTGGATTGGCAAAACCTGATAAAGGATATCCGTAAAGGGATTCCATCGAAAATAAAAATAGAGGTCGAGGTTAAAAATTTAAATGAGTTTCGCCTTGTTTTAGCAGCAAAACCGGATATTATTATGTTAGATAATATGAAGGTTAAGCAGGTAAAAAAGGCTGTCCGGATAAGAAAAAATTTGAGCAATAAATTATTAGTTTCTCACGCCGGCAGGCAATCCCTGATGCCCTGGATTGAAGCCTCCGGGAACATCAATCTTAAAAACATCCGTGCTTATGCCCAAAGCGGCGTAGATTTTATTTCCTTGGGGAGCCTTACCAAAAATGCTTATTGCTTGGATTTTTCATTGGAGATCAAATAACCTTAAGTATTGTTATCGGTAAGAATCAGTAAGGTAATATTATCAAAGGGAGAAGTAATGAGGAGAGAAGTGAAAGTAATTATATGTATTTGCGGGCTCTTGTTATTTACCGCGTTTAGGGCAGGGTGTGAGGATTCGGATCCGGCAATTGACACATATTCAAAGATATTAGTTTCCAGCACGGTAGTTGAGGCATTAGGCAAGCTTGGTGATGCGAGTGTCCGGGATGTTTTGATTAAGGCTCTGGAAAGTGATCAGTTTTTTATCCGTGTTTCTGCGATTAAGGCCTTAGGCGCAATAAAAGATAAGGGGTCGATTTTTTTATTAAAAGAGCAATTAGCGGATAAAAATTATTTGGTAAGAATTGCAGCTGCGGTAGCTTTAATTGATTTAGGGGATAAGGATGCAGAGAAATTGCTCTTTTTATTTTTAAAGGATCAGGATTCCGCGGTAAGGGCCAGCACAGTTAATCAAGTAGGGAGATTAGGAGAGCATTTTTTGGTGATATTGCATGAGATGCTCTTAAAAGAAACAGATGATCTTGTTCGGATTAGCCTGATTGAGCAATTAGGGGGAAATGGGTATAAACCAGCTTTATCTTATGTTCGTCAGGCCTTAAATGATAAGAATGCAAAGATTCGCCGGGCAGCTTGTACTGCGATAGGCAGTTTTGATGATAGGGAGAGTATACCGCAGCTTTTTGAAAGATTAGATGATGAAAGTAATGCTGTACGCGCAACAGCAACTATGGTTCTTAGCCAATTCGGTGAGGCGCTGGAGATTAAAATCCCTTCTCTTTACCCAGAGGAGAAACAGGCAGAAGAAACAGATTCTTTATTAATCGCTGCTTTTTATATCGCTGCTGCTAATTTAGGGAAGTTAGAATTTTTACCGGTTTTACTGGAAGAAATTATTGCGCCCGGAAATCCGATGATTATCAGGAAAGAGGCAGCGCGGGCATTGGCAATTTTAAAGCCGCATATTTCCCGGATAATCAAAGATGCGGTAGGCGAAGCAGAAAAATTGCATGATATTTCACTCTTAGGCAATTTACAATTTGAATATCAAGTCAACGGCAAGAGCCTGGTATTGATATTTATAAATGCCATAAAGGATAAGCAAAGCCCGTTATATCAAGATGCGCCCTTAGTTTTGAATGAACTCAAGGATGAGCGAGCCCTACCAGCTTTACGCGAAGCATTATTGCAGGATGATGATCCAGATATGGTTGCAGCCGCAGCTTATGCTTTAGGGGCATTAGGCGATAAAAACGCGATTAGATATCTTATTGAAGTATTTAAAAAATATGGAATCTGATGTTCCTGCCGCATTTAAACTGCAAAGTAAGTTCAAGCCTTGCGGGGATCAACCTCAGGCAATCCGTTTATTAACCAATAATATCCTGCAGCAACAACGCTATCAGACCCTTCTAGGGGTTACTGGCTCAGGCAAGACTTTTACCCTGGCTAACGTGATTGCCAATATTAATAAGCCTGCCCTTGTAATATCCCATAATAAAACCCTGGCCGCACAGCTGTATAGTGAGTTTAAGGAGTTTTTTCCTGATAATGCGGTTGAATATTTTGTCAGCTACTATGACTATTATCAACCCGAAGCATATATACCGCAGACAGATACTTATATCGAGAAAGATGCTTCGATTAATGACCATTTAGACCGTCTTCGGCTTTCAGCAACCAGCAGCCTTTTAAGCCGGCGCGATGTAATTATTGTCGCATCGGTATCCTGTATTTATAACCTGGGCTCACCGCAGGATTATGAGGGATTGATCCTTTTCTTAGAGCGTGGTCAGGAATTGGAAAGGGATAAATTACTTTCCCGGCTAGTAGAACTGCAGTATGAACGCAATGATTATGAGTTTATTCGCGGAAAATTCCGCGTAAGGGGAGAGAGTGTCGAGATATTTCCTGCTTATACAACAAGTGCATTAAGGATTGAGTTTGTTGGTGATTTGATTGCAGGGATTGTTGAGGTTAACCCAATAAGCCTGGATATTGTCAATGATTTAAACAAACTTGCGCTTTACCCTGCGAAGCATTTTGTTGCGAGTGACGAGAGGATTCAGGCAGCACTTAAGGAAATAGAGCAGGAGCTGGGTGAACATTTATCTTTTTTAAATAAAAATAATAAGCTATTAGAGGCGCAACGATTAGATATGCGTACCCGTTATGATATGGCAATGTTAAGAGAGGTTGGTTATTGTCACGGAATTGAAAATTATTCCCGTCATTTATCCGGCCGCTTACCAGGATCCCGCCCCTATTGCTTGATGGATTATTTCCCCGAAGATTCTTTGGTTATCATTGATGAGTCACATGTTACTGTTCCGCAGCTAAGGGGAATGTATGAAGGGGACCATGCGCGCAAGAAAGTCCTTGTCGAGCATGGCTTTCGTCTTCCGTCATGCCTGGATAACCGCCCGTTAAAATTTGATGAATTCGAAAGGCTTCTTAATCAGGTAATTTTTGTTTCCGCAACCCCAGGGGGTTTTGAGGTTAATGAGTCTAACTCTAAGGTTGTTCAACAGATTATACGCCCCACAGGATTGATTGATCCTGAGATCATTGTTAAGGCCACAGGGGGTCAGATTGATGATTTGGCAGGCGAAATTAAAAAGCGCGCGAAGAATAATGAACGCACCTTGGTTACAACCTTAACCAAAAGAATGGCAGAAGATTTATCCGGATTCTTACAGGATAAAGGTTTGAAGGTGAAGTATTTACATTCTGAAATTGAAACAATTCAACGCGTCAAGCTCTTAAGGGAGTTGCGCCAGAAGGAATTTGATTGCCTGGTTGGGATTAATTTACTTAGGGAAGGCCTGGATTTACCGGAAGTTTCTTTAGTGGCGATTCTTGATGCGGATAAAGAGGGCTTTTTGCGTTCAAGTACTTCTCTTATTCAATCGGCAGGCCGGGCAGCGAGGAATATCAATGGCACGGTATTTATGTATGCAGACAGGATTACCGATTCAATGCAAAAGGCAATCGACGAGAGTAAACGCCGGCGAAGAATTCAGCTGGAATTTAACCGAATCCACTCTATTCGCCCGCACACGATAAAAAAGGCGATAAGGCAAGGGATTGCGGATTTAGAAGAAGCGCATGATTTTGTTCAGGATTTAACCGGATTAAACCCGGATGAATACGAGTTGAATAAATATATTTCTGAGTTAGAATATGAAATGGAGTTAGCCGCGCGTAATCTCCAATTTGAAAAGGCAGCTGTTTTGCGGGATAAGATTAGGGAATTAAAGCCAGCGATTAAAAAACAACATTAAAATGCTATTAGCAATAGATATCGGTAATACAAATATCAGCCTAGGCGTATTTAAGGGCAGGGGGCTTTTAAGGCGGGTTGATCTTCCGACTCAGGAATATGGTTTTTCAAGATTAAAGCGCCTGATAAAAAAGGAAAAAGTTAAAGACGCTATTATCTGCAGCGTTGTTCCAAGGGTTACGCGGCTCTTAAAGGGGTATCTAAAAAAAACACTGCCCGGGAAATCATATTGTTTGGGCGCTAATATTCAGGCACCGGTAGAAAATCTTTATCGTAACCCAAAACAGGTAGGGCAAGACCGGCTAGCTAATGCTTATGCCGGAATTATATTATATGGCGTACCTATAATTATCGTTGATTTTGGTACGGCAGTTACCTTTGATGTGATATCAAGGAATAAAAAATATTTAGGCGGGATGATTTTACCCGGTTTAGATATTTCATTAGAAGCGCTTATTGAGCGTGCTGCATTATTGCCCAAAATACGATTAAGAAAGCCCAGGGAATTCATTGGGCGAAATACACAGGAAAGTATGTTAAGCGGCATAGTTTACGGATTTTCCGCGCTTACCGATGATTTGACAAAAAGGATAAAGGGCGAGATTGGAAGGGATGCAAAGATTATTGTTACGGGAGGTAAGGGTTGTTTAGTTGCGCAATACTGCAGGCAAATTGATAGGATTGATCAGGATTTAACCCTTAAGGGGCTTAATTTAATTTATCGCGACATAGTCCTAAATAGCATGAGTAAGCCCCGTTAGAAAGCTGCATTTACCCGATGCATAATGCTTTCTTTCTAACGGGGTAACCATTTATAGCACAATAAGTTACGAATGAGTTCATTACTTATGCTGTAATAGCAGGTTAATCTGAATATTTTTAAGCAGTAATTGGTTGAAGGGCTATAAATAAGAAAGAAACCTTGTGAATTTTTCGCAGTTGGATGTTGGGGCGTAGGTTTGTAGTTATCCTAAAAAAAACTTTAAAAAAATTCTTGACAAGCAATAAAATAATTGTATAATGTGGGATACATAAATTTCGATATGGTATATCTAGCCATAGTGAAAAATAAAAAGCATATCATTGACAAATTCGGGTAGTTTAATTGACCGACTACGGCGTTAAATTGAAAATAAAAAGACGCCCCGCAAAAGTTGGGGCGCCTTTTTTTTGTCATCTGGCATCACTTAGAAAGGATTATTCCAGCAAGTGATGCATTTGTTCTTTGAAAAAGATTATAAAAAATAGCCAAGCGAATGTATAACCAAATTTCAAAGAGCCGAACACAAGCTTTCTAGATTCGGAGAGTTTGATCCTGGCTCAGAGTGAACGCTGGCGGCGTGGATTAGGCATGCAAGTCGAGCGATGATTTTCTGGAAGAAATAATTCCCGTAAGGGAATTATTTTGGAAGGAAAATTATAGCGGCAAACTGGTGAGTAACTCGTGAGTAATTTACCTCTATGTCGAGAATAGCCTTGCGAAAGCGAGGGTAATGCTTGATATGTCCGGATGAACGCAGGTTTATCCGTATAAAGATGCCCGTAAGGGTATTGTATAGAGCTGAGCTCGCGTCCTATCAGCTTGTTGGTAGGGTAATGGCCTACCAAGGCAATGACGGGTAGCTGGCCTGAGAGGGTGGTCAGCCACATGGGGACTGAGACACTGCCCCAACTCCTACGGGAGGCTGCAGTCGAGGATATTTAGCAATGGGCGAAAGCCTGACTATGCGACGCCGCGTGAGGGATGAAGATCTTCGGGTTGTAAACCTCTTTCAATGGGAAAGATGATGACGGTACCCATAGAAGAAGCCACGGCTAACTCCGTGCCAGCAGCCGCGGTAATACGGGGGTGGCAAGCGTTACTCGGATTTATTGGGTGTAAAGGGCAAGTAGGCGTCTCGATAAGTTCTTGGTGAAATCCTTCTGCTTAACAGAAGAACTGCCTGGAAAACTAACGAGATTGAGACTAGAAGAGGAGAGCGGAATTCCCGGTGTAAGGGTGAAATCTGTAGATATCGGGAGGAACACCAGTAGCGAAGGCGGCTCTCTGGTCTAGACCTGACGCTGAATTGCGAAAGCTAGGGGAGCAAACAGGATTAGATACTCTGGTAGTCCTAGCCGTAAACGATGAGCACTAGGTGTTGGTTCTGAATAAGAGTCAGTGCCGTAAGATAACTCGTTAAGTGCTCCACCTGGGGACTACGGCCGCAAGGCTAAAACTCAAAGGAATTGACGGGGGCCCGCACAAGCGGTGGAACATGTGGTTTAATTCGACGATACGCGAAGAACCTCACCAGGGCTTGACAT
>JBDRHJ010000092.1:0-7172 GCA_043816835.1 Candidatus Omnitrophota bacterium | reverse complement strand
ATCGATCACAAGATAAAGGAAAAATATGCACAGGATTTTTTCACCCTGCGTAAGGATAAAGGCATGGCCATTGAAGAGGCCAGGGGGATAGTAACTGACCCCCTTTATTATGCGGCAATGATGGTCAGGGATAATGCGGCTGATGGTTTTGTTGCCGGGGCCCGTTATACAACGCCTGAGGTAGCGCGGGCAGCGATTCGCTGTTTTGGTGTTAAGCCCCGGATGAAATTTGCCTCCAGTTGTTTTATCATGGTATTGCCTGATACTTCCTGGGGTGAGGGGGGGGTATTTATTTTTGCCGATTGCGGAATTGTTCAGCAGCCGGACAGCCAGCAGCTTGCCTGTATTGCGGTATCTGCCGGTGAGTTTGCCCAAATGGTTTTAGGGATTAAGCCGCGCATTGCATTGTTAAGTTATTCCACGAAAGGGTCGGGGCAGGGCACGGCAGTAAAGAAGGTAAGGGATGCAGTAGGGATTGTTCGTGAGATGAAGCCGGAATTTTTAGTTGACGGTGAGTTACAGGCAGATGCGGCAATTGTCCCGCAGGTATCTAAAATAAAACAGGCTGATGCGGTATTAGGAGGAAGGGCAAATGTATTGATTTTTCCCGATTTAAATGCGGGGAATATTAGTTATAAGCTGGTGCAAAGATTGACACATGCCAGGGCAATCGGGCCTTTGCTTTTAGGCTTAAATTGGCCTTGCAGCGATTTATCAAGGGGATGTTTGATTGATGACATTGTAGACTGTGTGGCATTAACCGCGATTGGGGCGCAATCATAATTATTATTTAATAAGGCATAATGCTTAAGGCAGAGAAGGAACAATCAGTATTCTATGAATATATTAGTTATTAATTCCGGAAGCTCTTCGATAAAGTATGAGCTATTTAGCATGCCTCAAGAAAAGGGCTTAATCCGGGGAAGCATTGAACATATTGGCGAGAAGGGCGCTAAGATTAAAGACCATTATTCAGGGCTGAAGGTAATTTTAGGAAGGATAAAAAGAGATAGCCCCAAGGGCGGTAAGCGCAAGGTTCACGGCAGGTTAATTCAGCTTGACGGTATTGGCCATCGCGTAGTGCACGGCGGCGAGAGGTTTAAAGAGCCGGTTTTAATTAAGAAAAAGGTTATTTCTGATATTCGTGTTTGTTCTAAGCTTGCGCCTTTACATAACCCGGCTAACCTGGAAGGCATAATCGCTGCCCGCGAGCTTCTTGGCAAAGAGGTTGCTCAGGTTGCTGTTTTTGATACAGCTTTTTATTCCCGGCTTCCGGTTTTTGCTTATATTTACGGCCTCCCCTATGAATACTATCAGCGGTTTGGCATAAGGAGATACGGCTTTCATGGGGCAAGCCATGAATATGTAGGCCGGGCAGCGAGTTTAGTTTTAAAGCAGCGGTTTGAGAAGTTAAGATTAATTACCTGTCATTTAGGCAATGGCTGCAGCATTACTGCGATAAAGAATGGCCGGGCGATTGATACAAGCATGGGCTTTACCCCTTTAGAGGGGCTGATTATGGGTACGCGCTGCGGTGATATTGATCCGGCAATAATTACTTATCTTGTGCGCGATAAAAAACAGGATATTAAGCAGATAGACCGGATTTTAAATAAACAAAGCGGGCTTAAGGGGATATCCGGCATAAGTAATGATATGCGCCGGTTAAATAGAGAGGCAAAGAAAGGAAATCGAAGGGCAAAATTAGCGATTGATATTTTTGTTTACCGCCTTCAAAAATACATCGGTGCTTATTTTGCGGTTATGGGCGGGGCTGATGCGCTTGTGTTTACCGGGGGCATCGGCACACATCAGGCTAATCTTCGCAGAAGGATTTGCGCAGGGATTTTTCCGGCTTCGCTTAAGCCACGTATTTTAGTGATCCCGACGCGGGAAGAATTAATGATTGCGCGCAAAACTTATGGTATAATCAAGGCAATCCCCGGGTAAAGCAAGAGGGGGATGATTTTCTTGTTTTTATAGTTTTATCTTAAAAACCCGCGTTAAAAAATTGAATAAATTGCGATTTTTAATCTGGTGTCTGACTTGTTTGTTGCTGATTTCCTTGGATTCTTTTGTCAGAGGGGAGGAGATTATGAAAAGGGCAGTAATGATTATTGCAGAAAATAATTTTCGTGATGAGGAGCTCTTAGAGCCCAAAAAAATTCTCGAAGATGCCGGTATAAATGTTTTAGTTGCTTCGCTTACTCAAGCCGATTCTGCTGGTATGCTTGGGGCAAAGGTGAAGCCTGATATGAAGCTTGCCGATATAAATGTAGAGGAATTTGATGCAGTGATTTTTGTCGGCGGCAGCGGCGCAAGCATCTATTGGGACAACCCGATTGCTCATAAAATCGCCCGTGATGCTTATTCTGCTAACCGGATAGTAGCCGCAATATGCATTGCCCCGGTTACCTTGGCAAAAGCCGGCTTACTAAAAGGCAAGAAGGCGACTGTTTGGCCGTCAGAAGCAGAAAAGATAAAATCCGCAGGGGCAGTTTATACCGCAGGGGACGTAGAGCGGGACGGCTTCATTATTACTGCTTCCGGTCCCCTGGCAGCATCTATGTTTGGCGAAGAAGTTCGTAATGCCCTTCGCTAATGTTTTTAGAAAGTGATTGAAGTTAACCATAACTTACGAGGATTAAAATGTTACTTACAATCCTGAAATCTAAAATTCACCGTGCAAGGATTACCGAGGTTCAGCTCTATTATTCAGGCAGTATTGTTATTGACCGCTTGCTTATGCAGGCCGCAGATATCCTTGAAGGGGAGAAGGTCGAGGTTCTTAATCTTAATACCGGTCAACGCCTTGAGACATACGCAATCTGCGGCAAGGAGAATTCAGGGGCAATTTGCCTAAACGGGCCGGCAGCACGCAGCGGTTATGTTGGTGACGAGATAATCATTGTCACTTATTGCATGGTTGATGAAGCCGGGGCGCAGAAGCTTAAACCAAAAATTATTTTTGTAGATGAAAAAAACCGCCTTAAAAAGGAATCAGCTTCCTGATTGGTTTAGGCAAAACATTCCTGATGCCAAGAGCCTGGCAGAATTTCGTTCTTTAAAAAAACAGGGGGTAAATACAGTTTGCCGTGAGGCAAGGTGTCCGAATTGGCCATATTGCATATCGCGAAAAACCCTTACATTTATGATCCTGGGCGATCGCTGTACGCGTAACTGCCGGTTTTGCGCAGTTAGGAAGCAAAAAACAGAGATCCCCCCCTTGGATAAAGATGAGCCTTACCGGATACTGAAAATCATAAAGGAATTTCAACTTAATTACGTGATAATTACCTCGGTAAGCCGCGATGATTTAGATGATTGTGGGGCAAATCAGTTTATCCGAACCATAAGCCTTATCCGCGATTATAATAAAGATATAAAAATCGAAGTTCTTATTCCTGATTTTATCGGTTCGGTCCTTCAAGGTGTGGTTGGCGCTAAGCCCGATGTATTAGCGCACAATTTAGAAACCGTCCCGCGTTTATATCCCCGGATGCGCAAAGAAGCTTCTTACTCGCGTTCCCTGCGGGTTATTGCAGAAAGCAAGGAACTTGATCCTGATTTAATCACCAAGTCTTCTTTATTGCTAGGCATGTCTGAGAAGAAAGAAGAGGTTTTTGGGGTTATGGATGATTTACTTGGTGTTGGCTGTGATATTTTAGTTTTAGGCCAATACCTTAGCCCCGGATTAGGGCAAAGCCCGGTAAGGGAATATATTGCGCTTGAGCAGTTTCAAGAATACCAGGATGCAGGCCTTAAAAAGGGATTCCGGCAGGTTTTAGCATTTCCCTTAGCGAGGACATCCTATCAAGCGCAGGAAATTTATCAGCAGTTAAAATTCTGCGGGTAATAGTTAATTAATCTCGAGGCTTCAAACAGGTTAAGGTTGTTAAATAAACCCCGCTAGAGAACTTCGTTCTCTAGCGGTTTGCGCCGACGGTGGCTTTATCAGGGATAATGACCACCGATTAAAATCAATGGCTTTCTCTAACGGGGTAAAGGGTATTTTAGTGAAAAATATGCGCAAGATAATTTCATTTTTTGTAAGGATTGCAATCAGCATAGGTGCTTTGCTTTTTTTGTTCAAGCAAGTTGATTTTTACAAGATTATGCAGGCGGTTGAAAATATTAATAAGCCGATTTTTGTCTTTGCTTTCTTGTTGGCGTTATTTGCGTCTATGCTTTGTTTTTTCCGCTGGAGGATGATCCTGCTTGGATTAGGGCTAAAAATATCAACCTTTTTAATATTTCGTTCTTTTTGTATCGGTTATTTTTCCAATCTTTTTTTCCCTTCGACAGTCGGCGGTGATTTCAGCCGCAGCATTGATTTAGGGCTGCGCACGCAAAAGCCGCGGCAGGTTGCAGCCAGTGTTATCTTAGACCGCCTGAGCGGTTTTTCGGCATTGGTGATTATTGCCTTATTTGCCTTATTGTTTGTGGTCCGCATTATTACCGAGGTTGCTGTATTTTTTGCTTTAGGTATCTTTTTTTTCCTGATTGCGGGGATTCTGCTGGTATTATTTAATAATTTTTTGTTTTCCAAGGTAAGCAGGTTATTGCGATTTTTAGGAAGAATCGGCAAGGCCTTAAGCAACCTGCATTACGAGATATATAATTTCCGCAACCAAAAAAGAATTATCCTGATCAGCATTCTTTATTCCTTGGTTATTCAATTGATTATCCCGATTTCATTTTATTTACTTAGCCGTGCATTAGGGGTTAGCCTTAATCCGATGTATTTCTTTGTTTTCGTTCCCTTGGTTACGGTAATATCCGCGCTTCCGGTTTCGATTGCCGGCTTAGGATTAAGGGAGGCAAGCAGTATGTACTTCTTTACTAAGGTAGGGATGCCCGGGGAGGTTGCCTTGGCGATTGCCCTCTTAAGTTTCTTTATGCTGTTTTTAATCGGTTTAAGCGGAGGCCTTTTTTATGTCTTTACATTTTCTAATCGACGGATACAACATAATCAAGCAGGATGAGTGTTTAAGAGAAATCCGCAGCTTAAAAGAAGCGCGCCTGGCATTACTCAAGATTATCCAAGACCACCATTTTTTCAGAAGCCCTAATAATCAGGTTACTCTAGTTTTTGACGGAAGGGATGAATTTAATCTATATTCAGTCCAAAGCAAGGGGCCGATTAATATAGTTTTTAGCAGTAACGGAAAATCCGCAGATGAGGCAATCAAGAAGATAACCCAGGAATCAAAGCATCCCCGGCAAATTGTTGTGATTACTAATGATAAGGCGATTATATTCTTTGTCAGGTCTTTGGGTGCGGTAACAATGGGGGTAACTGATTTTCTTAAAAAGCATCCGAGAAAGGCCGCTTTAGATAAGCAAAAGGCAGCCGGGCTCCTTAAAGCAGGGTTAACCTACCAGCAGCAAGAAGCAATAAATCAGGAATTACGCCGTCTCTGGGAATAAAAAGAAAGCGCTTTCCTTGACAAAGGCGCAAAAATGTTGTATACTTTAAAAAGTTTTCCACCCTTTTTTATCCTCCAATAATTCCACTGACAGGAAAAAGGCATGTTTGTAAGTTATCTTAGACAAATAAACTGGGTAGACATTTTTGTTGTAATCCTTTTAATTAGAGTATGTTATATTGCTGTAAAAACCGGGTTTCCAACCGAATTATTTAAACTATTAGGCACTGTTTTAGCCGTATATCTTGCCTGTCATTACTATCTGAAGTTGGGATCTTTTTTAATTATGCGTATCCCGATCGGCAAAGGTGCCTTGGAAGGGTTTCTAAATTTTACTGCCTTTTTATTCCTTGCCTTTTTAGGATATTTTGCCTTTACATTAATTAGAAAGCTTTTAATAGTCCTTATAAGAATGGAAGCAGTTTCACCCCTGAATCGTTGGGGGGCATTAATGCTCGGGGCAATCCGATGGATCCTATTTTCCAGTTTACTGTTATTTTCAGTTGGTATTTCGGGTAATAATTATTTAAAAAGCAGCCTGTCAAAGTCTTTTCTTGGGCCCAGGCTTTTCACGGTGGCACCCAGGGTTTACACCGCCCTCTGGAATGGCCTGGCGTCACGTTTTATGGATAATCAAGCATGCAATACGGCTGTTTTTAATGTCGGGCACAGAATCTCGGAATGAAATTATCTGTTTTGTATAATCAGGCAGTGAAATTAGGCCGGCGCTATGACCCGCGCGGCAATCGCCCTTGGCGATATGCCGACAGCGCGATTCTCTTCGGTAAATTAAACACCGAGGTCAAAAAGATTTTAGTGGGTATTGATATGGAAGTAAGCGAGCTTTTGCTTGCCGATAAACTGCGCGAGCGGCAGGGTTTGGATTTGGTAATTGCGCACCACCCCGAGGGTTGGGCCTTAGCCCATTTTTATGAGGTAATGAAGCTGCAGGTTGATTTGCTTAAGGGCGCAGGTGTTGATTCGGATGTTGCGCATCAACTGATAGAAGACAGGCAAAATGAAATTCAAAGAAAGGTTTTGCCGGTTAATCATATGCGGGCAGTAGACGCGGCACGCCTGCTTAATCTACCGTTTATCTGCCTGCATACGCCGGCAGATAACCACGTTTCTTTTTTCATTGACCGGTTATTAAGAAAAGAGCGGCCGAAGCAATTACGGGGGATAATTGACATATTGCATACGCTTCCCGAGTATCGTCAGGCAAAGAAGAATTATGCCGGGCCGCGGATTATCTCAGGTAATCCATATAGTAATCCCGGTAAGATTTTTGTAGAAATGACCGGGGGAACAGAGGGCTCTAAGGGCGCATTAGGCAAGCTTGCCCGCCGGGGCATACGAACCCTGGTATCAATGCATCAAAGCGAGGAATATTTACGCAAGGCAAAGGAAAAAAATCTAAATGTTGTGATTGCCGGGCATATATCTTCGGATAACCTCGGCCTTAATTTACTCTTAGACGGCATCGAGAAACGCGAAAAGCTGGAAGTGATCAGTTGTTCGGGATTCCGGCGGTTTAAGCACAGGGGCTTATAATCGCAGCGGCTAATAAGCGATAAATTTTCCTTAAAGATTAATCCGATATTTTATGGTGTAGGAAAGTATAAAAACACAGATTCACCCCGTTAGAGAAAGTCACCGACGAAGTCGGTGGTGGGAAAGATTTAGACAACCGTTAGCCCCGTTAGAAATAAAATTTCTAACGGGGTTAGAGAGAATTCTCTA
>JBDRHJ010000091.1:0-6162 GCA_043816835.1 Candidatus Omnitrophota bacterium | reverse complement strand
TGCTGCGAAGGATTGTAGGCGGTCAAGGCCTTTTTTAATGGTTTCATAAGATATGGCGTAAGAAAACCGCAGGTAATTATCTGCGCCAAACACGGCCCCGGGAACCACCGCAATCTTAGCTTCTGCAAGAAGAATTTTAGTGAGCGAAAAGGAGTCTTTGATTTTTTGGCCTTTATAGCTCTTACCTAAAATCCTGGATATATCCGCAAACACATAAAATGCGCCTTCCGGATTAAGGCATGAAATGCCTTTGATTTTATTGAGCCTTTCTACTATGTAATTGCGCCGCTTTTGAAATTCCTTCAGCATTTCTTTTACTTGATTTTGAGGGCCGGACAATGCAACAACCGCTGCCTTTTGCGCAATTGATGTAGCACCGGAAGTAGAATGGCTCTGTAAATTATTCATTGCCTGAATAATCTCTTTGGCGCCTGCGGCATAACCAATCCGCCAGCCAGTCATTGAATAAGCCTTGGAAACGCCATTTATGACAATGGTTAATTTTTTTACCTTTTCCCCTAATGCTGCTATACTGACGTGTTCTTTGTTATCATAAATAATCTTTTCATAAATTTCATCTGAAAGGCAAAAGACATTTGCCTTGGTAAGAACTTCGGCAATTTCTCTTAATTCCTGTTTTGCGTAAACCATGCCGGTGGGATTGGAAGGGGAATTCAGGATTAAAAGCTTTGTTTTAGGGTTAATTGCCTTGCGTAATTGCGCCGGGGTAATTTTGAAGTTATTCTCCTTGGTTGTCTGTATAATTTTTGCTTTTGCCCCGGATGCTTTAATCATTTCCGGGTAGCTTAACCAAAACGGAGAAGGTAAAATTATCTCGTCGCTGTCGTCGCAGAGCGCTAAAATAAGATTAAAAATAGAGTGCTTTGCCCCGCAGGAAATAAGGATTTCATCAGCCGCATATTTAAGATTATTATCATTGTTAAGCTTGCGGGAAATCGCTTCTTTTAATTCGGCTATTCCTGAAACAGGGGTATATTTAGTAAAGCCGGCATCCAGGGCGCGCTTGGCTTCCTGCTTAATGTGTTCGGGGGTATCAAAATCAGGCTCCCCTGCGCCAAAACCAACAACATCAATCCCCTTAGCCTTCATTGCCTTTGCCTGGGCAGTAATTGCCAGGGTTGCCGAAGCCTTAATCTTACCTATTCTTTTGGATAAAAACATTTTTCCTCCTTTAATAAGCGCATAACTTATGGAGCACGATGTGCGACATAAGTTATATGCGCGCATTAAACCTAGCACTAATTTTCCTGATAAAAGCTATAGCTCAAAATTAGTGCTGGATTAAATTCGGCCAACAGACTTATGCCCTTCGGCTTCGCTCAGGATGATTCGAAGGATGGTGAGCTTGTCGAACCATTCGCTACGCTCCATAAGCCTGGGCCTCATTTAATCAACATTGCATCGCCAAAACTGTAAAACCTGAATCTTTTATTAATCGCGTGCTGATAAGCCCGCCGGACGAATTTAATCCCCGCAAAAGTGCTGACTAAGATTGAATTTGTTGAATCGGGAAGATGAAAATTCGTAAGCAGCGCACTGATAATCTTAAATTTATACCCCGGATAAATATAAAGCCGTGTTTCGCCTTGCTCTGCCTTTATCCGAAAGGCCCCTTTCGGATTCTTAAATGCCGCTGTCTCAAGAACGCGCACAGCAGTGGTTCCTACGGCAATGATTCTTTTTCCTTTAGCCTTTGCCTGATTTATTACTGCTGCGGCCTTAGAATCTATGCTGTAGGATTCAGGCTCCATCCGGTGATCCCGAATATCAACCGTCTTTACCGGCCTGAATGTCCCTAAGCCGCAATGAAGCGTAACATAAACAATCTTTGCGCCCTTGATAATTAATTGCTTCAGGACTTTCCTGGTAAAATGAAGCCCGGCAGTAGGGGCAGCAACCGCGCCCTCATTTTTAGCATAAATCGTCTGGTAGCGATCGGGATTTTTTAGCTCTTGCTTAATATAATTCGGCAGGGGCATCTGCCCGTATTGATTGATTAGCCTTTTTATATTCAAGGGCTTGAATTTTATTAACCGCCCGCCGATAGGGGTCCTTTCTAAAATCTCTGCAGAGAATTTCCCGCCGGCAAAATTGATACTTTCGCCCACGCGCGCCTTCTTCCCGGGCTTGACCAAAACCTCCCAGGCGCCGGGTGTTTTTTCCTTTAAAAGCAAAATCTCTATTTGCGCCCCGGTACTTCTGCGGGCAATCAGCCGTGCCGGCAATACCCGTGTGTCATTTAAAACAAAAACATCCCCCTGGCGTACAAAATCTTTTATATCTTTAAAGGTGCACTCTTTTAAACTTTTTGTTTTTCGGTTTAAAACCAAAAGGCGGGATTGATCACGGCGGGGTATCGGATGCTGGGCAATGAGTTCCTTCGGTAAATCATAGGCAAATTCGGAAAGCCTCATTTTTTCCTCTTATCCCGCACTCTTCTATCCGCGGGATTGATTAAAGCTCCCTTTCAACGAGCATCCGGAAGGCTTGAAGGTATTTTTCGGTTGTCTTTGAAACTATTGCTTGCGGCAGTTCAGGGGCAGGAGGAACCTTATCCCAATTCAAACCCTCCAAGTAATCGCGCACAAACTGCTTGTCAAAGCTTGGCTGCCCTTTGCCCGGCGCATACTCATCCTTTGGCCAGAAGCGGGAAGAATCAGGGGTTAATATTTCATCAATAAGTATAACTTCGCCATTATATATTCCGAATTCGAATTTCGTATCGGCAATAATTATACCCTTGGTTTCTGCGTATTCGCTTGCCTTCTTATAAATGGCAATACTTATATCCTTTAGCTTCTCAGTAATATCCTTTCCGATCTTTTTCTCAATATGCCCCTGTGCTACATTCATATCGTGGCCGTGTTCTTCTTTTGTCGCAGGGGTAAAAATCAGTTGGGGTAACTTATCTGATTCTTTTAAGCCGGCAGGTAATTTTATGTCACAGATGGATTGCTTATCTTTATATTCCTTCCAGCCTGAGCCTGATAAATATCCCCTTACCACGCACTCAACCGGCAGGGGTTCTACTTTCTTAACCAGCATTGAACGGCCGCTTAAATCATCTTTGTACTTTGACAGCTCTTCGGGAAAATCATTGATATTTGCGGTAATCAAATGATTAGGGACAATGTCTTTAGTAAACTCAAACCAAAAATCTGAAAGCGCAGTTAAAACCTCACCCTTTCTGGGGATGGTTGTCGGCAAAATAACATCAAAACAGGAAATCCTGTCAGTGGAAATAATTAACAGCTTATCCCCAAGATCATAAATATCCCTGACCTTGCCTCGCCTAAACAGCTTTAATTCTTTAAAGTTAGTGGTTAATAAAACCCCTTTTACCATTTAAGATTTGATGCGTTTTAAAAGCGCATTATATTCCTGCCATAACTCTTTAGGCAGTTCTTTTTTAAACTGCGTAAAAAATTTCTTTATGCTTTTCAGTTCCTCAATCCAATCTTTTTTATTTATAATAAAAAGTTTCTCTAACGTGCCTCCTGGGAGATTAAGCCCGGTCATATCAATATCAGAAACCCTGGGGATATAACCTATGGGCGTGGTAACGGCGCCTACATTATTATTGCAGCGGTCTAATACCCATTCCAAAATCCTCAGGTTCTCCCCATAACCAGGCCACGAAAAATTGCCATTCTCGTCGGTTCTAAACCAATTCGCATGAAAAATCTTAGGGGCTTTGGCCATACGCCTGCCCATTTTCAACCAGTGCCTAAAATAATTGGCCGTATTATAACCACAGAAGGGCAACATTGCCATCGGGTCACGACGCACCTCGCCTAATTTGCCGAATTGGGCGGCTGTGCGTTCTGAAGCCATAGTTGCTCCGATAAACACGCCATGCTGCCAATTGAATGCCTCATAAACCAAAGGTGTCAAGCGGGCTCTGCGTCCACCGAAAATAATTGCTGAAATTGGAACACCGTGATGTTGCTCTAAACGAAAGGACACCGTAGGGCAATTAGAGATAGGCGTAGTGAAACGGGCATTGGGATGCGCGCCTTGAACAGGCCTGCCTTGTTCATCTACCATACCCGGTTTCCAAGGACTGCCCTGCCAGTCAATACCAGACTCAGGCACATCCCCATCTGCCCCCTCCCACCAAACCGTGCCATCGGGTTTCAATAAAACATTAGTATATATGCTGTTATTTTTAATTGTTCCCAGCATATTGGGATTGCTTTTAAAATTAGTCCCAGGCGCAACCCCAAAAAATCCTGATTCGGGATTAATTGCCCAAAGCGCTCCGTCGGAATCAATGCGCATCCAGGCAATATCATCTCCCACAGTCCAAATACGGTATCCTTTGCTCTTAAGCCCTTCAGGAGGAACTAACATTGCAAGGTTGGTCTTACCGCAAGCACTGGGAAAAGCAGCTGCAATATATTCAATATGACCGTTGGGCTCCTCTATGCCCATAACCAACATATGTTCCGCAAACCAACCTTCCCTCCTGGCAAGATAACTGGCGATACGCAAAGATAAGCATTTCTTACCCAGCAATACATTCCCGCCGTAGCCTGAGCCTACGCTCCATATAGTGTTATCCTCGGGAAAATGCAAGATAAGCCTCTTATTTATATCCAATTCCGCCTTGGAATGAAGGCATTTGGTAAATGCGGGGGTTATCTTTAGTTGTTTTAATACATTCTCCCCGGCCCTGGTCATAATTAACATATTCAAAACCACATATCGAGAGTCACTTAACTCCACTCCGATTTTACTAAATGGAGAACCCACCGGCCCCATTGAAAAAGGGATAACATACATGGTTCTGCCTTTCATTGAGCCTTTAAAAATTTCCCTTGCTTTTTTATAGGCGGCTTTGGGAAGCATCCAATTATTGGTAGGGCCGGCATCGTGTTTTTTTCTGGTGCAGATATAAGTAAGGTTCTCTGTGCGCGCTACATCATTAACGGCTGTCCGATGCAGAAAACAACCGGGCAACTTCTCTTGATTTAAGAGAGTTAGTTCTCCGCTTGAAACCGCTTCTTTTTCAAGTTGCGCTTTTTGTTCGGCTGAGCCGTCAATCCAAACAATTTTATCCGGTTGACAAAGCTTAGCACAAGAGTTTATCCATGATTTTAACTCTTTAAGGTCGCTCATGATTTTTAATCTTTGGCTTAGATAAATTAACGCAAGCTGATCAGGAAATCAATGCTGTTTAACAACTTAAAATAACAGCGCCATCAAGGGCGCTATAATACCATCAGCTAAAGGTATTTCCTATAAATACCGATAAAGGTTGACGGTCCGACGAGTCTGCTTCGCTTTTCAACGATTAAAATTATGCTAAAGCTTCGCAGGACTACGCCTTGGCCTAAGTTTCTTCGAAGTCCTACCATTTCTTACTTGTAGGAGGACGAAGAAGAGCGGGCCCGACGATCCTCCTCTGCTCAATATTTACATATTGAGCTACGGAGGATTTATCCTGTACCCGGCTTAAATCAATACTTTTTAAATGGCGGGCCCGACGAGATTTGAACTCGCGATCTTCAGATCGACAATCTGACATGTTAAACCAAGCTACACCACGGGCCCATTCCTGGTGGGCGCTAGAGGACTTGAACCCCTGACCTGTTGAATGTAAGTCAACCGCTCTAACCAGCTGAGCTAAGCGCCCTCTTAAAACCTAAATATAATAATGCAGTATTATATGATATAAAAGCGAGATAGTCAATACCTTCGTACGTTCCAATCGGCGTCTCTTTTCAAGGTGAAACGTCCTCAGTATTGGCTATGGAAAGAAAATTATCTAACTATTAATTGGCAGGCTTGTAATAATCGACGCCGCGCAGGATGTATTGCTCGTCTATATGCTTGGGCGAGAAAAATTTGCGGACAAAAAGCTTGGCTTTATCAACGTCAAATTTCTTGCAGCAGTAAATATCAACAGAAATAAAATTCTTTGGGGTAAGCGTATGGATAACAATCGAACTTTCTACCAAAGGCGCCCAGCCTGAAAGCCCGGCCTTATCAGGGAAGCGCAGGCCATCGGTACGGAAAATATTCGGCGGGGCTTGCTTCTCCATGCCTAAATAATCAACGATCTCATCCAGGAACTGATAGCATAAAGTCAAATCATCGCAAACATTCGGGCGGCAATCATATAAATCCAAAAGCAAC
>JBDRHJ010000090.1:0-9786 GCA_043816835.1 Candidatus Omnitrophota bacterium | reverse complement strand
TCTTGCTTGAATGACGAATTAGTTTCATTATCGAATCATAAAGCTGGCGAGAGGAATCGAACCTCCAACCTAGTGATTACAAATCACTTGCGCTACCATTGCGCTACGCCAGCGTCAGTCGCTACTGCTTATTCTTAACCCCAGCCGTGAAATAAATTTCTCGGTATTTCTTGACTGTAGCTATATTCGCTTGACGCTCCTTCCCCATGGGAAAACCAATGGTTTTCCCTCTGGCGCTCAGCCGACTTTCTGTCGGCTTCGCTGTCACCCTTTCCTTTTTTAAATTGGGCAATAAACTTAAGGAAAAAACAATCTTTTTCCCTTAATAATCCCTTTTTTAGGTTTATGTCGGCAAATGATAATTATAAAACCTTAATTTATCCGCCTTACAGGCGGATAGCCAACACAAACCTTGTCTCTCTTTTTCTCTAACAACTAAAAACTAATAACTAACAAAAGCCTATGTCGTTCGCTTGCAAGTTACAACTTATGACTAATTTCGCTTTCAGCGGATAACTGCTAAAAACCTTGTCACTCGCTAATGCGGATCGCGGCTCTTCCCTAAGCCTAAGAGAACAATCTTCTCTCCTTAATAATCCTCTTTTTAGGTTTTTGTTAGTAAACCGATAATTATAAAACCTTACTGAATTCCGCCTACGGCGGAATACCTAACAAGAACCTTGTTTTTTTATTAGTGTTAAATCATTAATCCGCTCAGCAGCAAAACCTGAAGTTAAGGCAATCAATGCAGATAAAGGATAATCTAAAATACCTTCATTTCTTGACAAAGCAAAAGAAGCTAAGCTAGACACAACAAGAGCAAAACAAAAATATATAATATAGTGCCAATGTTCTTTTTCAACACCGGTATCTTTGTCTGCGCCATTTACTCTGCTATTTAACAATCCTACCCCAATCCCAATATTCGCCCAACCAACAACCCATGATAAATCAACCCAATGAAAGCGAATCCAATCAAAGACACCTAAAGAAAGGCATCTCAAAACAAGTAAACATACGCCAACAATTAAATAACCAGCACCCCAGCGAACCCTAATTGGATTAGTCTCTCCCCACCAGCTTTTTATGCTCATTTATAGTCTTTTTTTTAAAAAATTCGAATCGCCATATATTCCTTATTTTTTAGTTATATGACTTTTCTTATCTAACAACTACTAACTATGAACTATCAACTATGAACTCATTGACTTATGACTTTTTTCTCTAACAACTAGCTACTCAGCTTTATTGCCCGGGGAATGTTATCGATTATATCAGAAGCAATCATAGCAAGCTCTGTTTTTTGTTTGGCTGCCAAGTCTCCGGCTAAACCATGCAAATATACGGCATATTTAGCTGCTGCGAAGCTATCTAAACCCTGGGCTAAAAAAGCGCCGATTATCCCGGCTAAAACATCACCGGAACCGGCAGCAGCCATACCCGGATTTCCGGTTTTATTAATATATAATTTACACCGATAATCAGCAATAATTGTCTGAAAACCCTTTAAAACAACGGTTACTGCATAAGCCTTAGCAAAACTCTTTGCGATTTGCTTTCGGTCAGCCTGAATATTCTTAGTTGTAACGCCAAGAAGCCTTGCCATTTCACCGGGATGAGGGGTTAAAACAAACTGCGGGCGGTTTTTGTTTTTAACCAAGACGCCTAAGTGCCCGCAAAGCGCATTCAACCCATCTGCATCAATAACTACCGGCTTATCAATAACCCTGATTAACCTTTGGATTAAATGCTGCGTTGATTTATCCTGAGAAAGACCCGGGCCGATTATCAAGATATCGACTGTTTTTAATATTGCCTTTATCTGCGGATACGCCTTAAGACTTAAGGTTAATCTTGAAGTCTGGGCTAGCGGCTTAAGCATTACCTCGGGCGGCTTACGCTTAATAATTGATTGGGCTAAGCCTTCCGGCAGGCCTAATGTAACCAGCCCTGCGCCGGCGCGCATTGCCGAATTTGCGCATAATATAGATGCCCCGCTAAATCGCAGGCAACCTGCTAAAATTAATACGTGTCCGAAGTCGCCTTTATGAGCCTTGCGTTTTCTCTGTAATAATTGCGCTGGCAACCGCATAATTTTTTATATGAGAGATAGAAATATGGATGCTAAATTTATCCTCGCTATAGTTTATTAAAGAGCAATGTGGCTTGCCATGGTTATCGTTTAATACCTCAACGTCCCTAAAATTTAATGCCGAGCGGCCGAATGCCTTAAACACCGCCTCTTTAACCGCAAATCTGCCTGCCACGTGTTGATAGCGATTATTATGTTCCTTAATTTTCTTTAATTCCCGATCTGTAAAAATACGTGCGAGAAAACCATGGCCGTATTTATCCATTGCATTTTTAATGCGCCTTACTTCGATAATATCAACACCGTTTCCGACTATTTTCACAACAACACCCTTAAATTCACCCAATCAGCACTTTCATTTCACGCACCGCACGCTCTAATCCGACTAATGCTGCCCGGCAAATAATCGAATAACCGATATTCAGTTCCTCGATCTGCCTGATAGATGCTACTGCGCCAACATTATAATAATCTAATCCGTGGCCGGCATTAACAATCATTTTCTTTTGCTGGGCATACCCCACAGCCTTTTTTAGCTCATCCAGGCGCATTCGCCTGGCTGAAGCAGTACGCGCATCTGCGTACCTGCCGGTATGCAGCTCAATCATTCTAACCCCTAATTTAAAACCGGCATCGATTTGGGCATTAACCGGGTCAATAAATAGGCTTACGTCAATATTATGCTTTTGTAATTTTTTTATTGCCGGTTTGATTTTTTTTGCATTACCGGCTGCATCCAGCCCACCCTCAGTGGTCAATTCCTGGCGGCGTTCGGGAACCAAGGTAACCTGATCAGGCCTCACCTCACAGGCAATATCAACAATATCCGGGGCAATCGACATCTCTAAATTTAATTTGGTTCTTACCCCTTCTCTTATAAGGCGCAGGTCGCGCTCATTTATATGACGGCGGTCCTCACGCAAGTGCACAACAATACTATCTGCGCCTGATGTTTCACAAAGAAAAACTGCAAATATCGGCTCGGGCTCAAGGCCCTTTCTGATTTCGCGGATACTTGCAATATGATCAATATTTACCCCTAGCTTCATGTGTAATATATTCTCCTTCTGCAGTTGCAATAAAAACGCCTCTTTTGCATCGGAGTAATTATTCTGACCGAGAATATTCCTGCAAAGCAAAACTAATATTTTCATTAGTTTTGCGTAGCAGAATAGTTGCGCCGCTTAAATCCGAAGCCTAAAACCCCTGCTTTAGGCCTTATAATAAATAACGATGCAATTCTTCACCGATATATAACCAGAGCAAAATCGCCAACATAAGCGCAATCAGCTTAAACCATGGATGAGTTATAAACCAATGTTTTATGATTTTTCCCAGGTTGATCCTGGTCCGAATATTCATTATTTATCTTTTTTGGGTTTAATTAATTGCTTGACCCGCGGTAATAAATCATCGCGGTTTACCCCTTGAAACAATTTTCCCTCGTAAGCCAAAGATATATCCCGGCGCTCCTCGGAAACCACAATCACCACCGCATCGCTTTCCTGGGTTAATCCGATTGCCGCGCGGTGACGCATGCCGAAAATACGGCTTATATCCAGATCTTCATTTAAAGGAAACAGGCATCCGGCAGCAACAACCCGCCCCTGCTGAATAATAACCCCCCCATCGTGTAATAAGCTTCCGGGGGTAAATATATTTTGGACTAATTCCGCGGTAATTACCCCGTCAATAACTACCCCGGTATCAATATAGGCCTTTAAAGGAACCTCCCTTTCAAAGGCAATCAATGCCCCAATATTCTGATGAGCAAGGTAATCTACGGCCTTGGTAATCTCTTTTAAGATATGCTCTAACTCCTCTTCGCGTAAAGGTAGGGTAAATAAATGATGCCTGCCAAGGCTTGCCAAGCCCCGCCTTATCTCTGTCTGGAATATAATCAACAACCCTAAAACCGATAAAGCAAATAATTTGGTCAAAAGCCATTCCAGTCTCTCCAGATCCAACCGCTGAACCAAAAAGAAAACAATCAAGAGAACGATTATCCCGCGCACAACTTGTATTGCGCGCGTTCCGATGAAAAATAGCATAACCTGATATATTACAAACCAGAGTATACTAATTTCTATAATTACCTTCCAAAGGCCTATAATCACCATTACGACATAATAATTGTATCGGCAATTTTTACTGCCTGGGCAGCAGGCTTAATATCATGAACCCTTACGATATCAACCCCATTCATTACCGCTGCTACCAACGAAGCGAGTGTTCCGTTTAGTCTTTCCTGAGGCGGTAATTTTAATATCTTGCCGATAAATGATTTACGTGACGGCCCGATAAGCACCGGGCAGCCCAACACCTTAAATTCCCTTAAATTGCGTATAATCTCTAAATTATGCCCTACGCTCTTGCCAAAACCGATTCCCGGATCAATGATAATCCTTTCCTTGCTCACCCCGGAACCCTCGGCCCGCTTTATTGCAGCATCCAAATAATCAATAATTTCATCGAGCAAGGATTTATATTTGGGATCAACCTGCATATTTCTCGGCATCCCTTTCATGTGCATAATAATAACCCGCGCCTTAGTTTTGGCTACCACCTTAATCATGCGCGGATTCCTTAATCCGGTAATATCATTGATAATACGAGCCCCTGCCTCAACTGCGCGCTGGGCAACCAGGGGCTTATAAGTATCTATGGAAATAGGAACCTTAACCCTCTTTGCTAATCGCTTTATTACGGGTATTATTCTTTTTAGTTCTTCCTTTACTGACAGGGATTGCGCACCCGGACGGGTTGATTCACCGCCCAGATCAAGCATTTCGGCGCCTTGGTCAATTAAGTATTGGGCATGCCCGATTATCTCTTCAAGGCTTGCCCCTTTAGCTAATAATCCGTCGCCGCTAAATGAATCCGGGGTAAGATTAATAATCCCCATTATTTTTGTTCGCTTTGTTTTTGAATAATGATAACCTTTTAGGCTCAAGCAAAGGTCTTGAGCCAAATTATGTATGCCGTAAATTTCGGGTTGAGATTTAAGCTTATTGATTAAACGCTGATATTGAGCAAGGGTCCCCATAATCAGGCAATCGGTAAACCTGGCCTTGCCGGTGAGCGTGTTACGGCTTAAACAAACATCACCCCCTATAGAAAGCATCTCTTGTTTTAAGATGTTAGCGCCAAAGGAATTCAAATTACTCAATTTAATTAAACGCAGGATACCCTTGGGCGCCATTATCTTTATCCCGCGATTATCCGCGCCTATTGCCTGCATTACTTTCCTAATCCGCTCAATATTATCAGTATCGATTATTCGCATACGCTAACCAACTAGCCCTTAGAGGGTTCCTCTTTTTCCTTCCAGCCAACAATCTTCTTCACCTCTATGCCGTCTAAAACTTCCTTTTCCAGCAAGGCAAGCGCCAGTAATTTTAATTTCTCGCGATTTTCCTGTAATATTTTCTTTGCCTGATCATAGGCATCATCAATTATCCTCTGAACCTCTTGATCAATAATATGGGCGGTGGTATCGCTGTAATTTCTCTCCTCACCCAAATCCTTGCCCAAGAATACCATCCTCTCCCTTCTGCCAAGGGTCAAATTACGCAGCTTTTCTGACATGCCAAATTCAGTAACCATGCGGCGCGCCATCTGAGTAGCTATCTGAAGGTCATTTTCTGCGCCGGTTGTAATATCAGTCATATTTAAAGCCTCGGATGCCCTCCCCCCCAGAAGCACGATAATCCGGCTGATTAATTCTTGTTTAGTCATAATATAGCGGTCCTGCAAGGGCATTTGCAGGGTATAACCTAATGCCGCAACCCCCCGCGGAATAATTGAGACCTTATGCAAAGGATCTACCTCCGGCAGAAATAAAGCCAAAAATGCATGCCCTGCCTCATGAAATGCCACAATCTCTCTTTCCTTTTTCGAGATAACCCGGCTTTTGCGTTCAGGGCCGGCAACTACCCGTTCAATTGCCGCTTCTAATTCTTCCTTTCCGACAAATTCCTTATTAGTACGCGCTGCCAATAATGCTGCCTCATTACAAAGATTTGCTAAATCTGCTCCCGAGAAACCGGGTGTTTGCCGCGCAATTGAATTTAAATCAACCTTAGGGTCTAACTTTATTTTACGGATATGAACCTTAATGATTGCCTCGCGGCCATTTATATCCGGGCGGTCAACAACAACATGGCGGTCAAATCTTCCCGGCCGAAGAAGCGCCGGATCAAGCGTATCCGGACGATTAGTGGCGGCAATAAGGATTAATCCTTCGGTTGTGTCAAAACCATCCATTTCTACCAAAAGTTGATTAAGGGTCTGCTCCCGCTCATCATGGCCGCCCCCGATACCGGAAAAACGCAGGCGCCCCACTGCATCAATCTCATCAATAAAAATAATACCGCCCTTGCCTGATAATTTTGCCGCTTTCCTGCCCTGTGCAAATAAGTCACGTACACGGGAAGCGCCTACCCCGACAAACATTTCAACAAAATCTGAGCCGGAAATACTAAAAAAAGGAACATTAGCTTCCCCGGCAACCGCCTTTGCAATAAGCGTTTTGCCGCATCCCGGCGGGCCAACAAGCAAGACACCTTTAGGGATTTTACCTCCCAACCGCTGAAATTTTTTAGGATCCTGCAAAAAATCAATAACCTCCTGTAATTCCTCCCTTGCCTCATCTACGCCTGCAACATCATTTTCAAAAGTTACCTTTTTTGTATCGGTTTGAAGAACCGGGCGCGCCTTACCAAAAGACATTATCCGGTTACCCAGCTGTTCCCCGCGCGCCGCCATCATCCACCAAAAGAAAACCAGGATTATAACCGGCCCAAAATAAACAAATAAATTTGTCAAAAATGTACGGGGTGGCTTTATTGAAAAATCCTGAATATTCTCACGCAATAAAGCAAGCAGCGTTTTATCATCCTCGGGGATATTAACAAAGAACCGGCGGTGATCACTAAATTCGCCCTGCAGCAAATTCTCGGTTTTGGAAAGCGATAAAATCCTTTGCGGATCATCCTTGGCAATCCGGTAAAAATCGCTATATGTAATCTCAGTGGGGGCGCCGGTAGTAGGCATATTGACATTGCTTAAAAGATAAAATATTGCAAAAATAATCAATATCCAGACAGCGGAAAAACGCCACTGTTTTTTATTGGTTTTTTTATCTGTTTTCTTCATCCCTTTACTTCCTTGCATTTTCATTTTCTCCTTGTTAAAACCCTAACAAATTATCAGCACAAAGGTTACAAACCTTACTTTGCGGGAAAAACAACAAATGCCTTATATATTTATTGGCGGGTATTTTTAGAAAACCTTCTAAAAGGGCGCCTGCAACTTACGTTTATTACTATCGACAAATACGTCCTGCGGTAAAACTTATTCCCAAATATTATAAGTCGAACTCACCATAAAATCAAGTATTTTTGAAACTTCCCTAAGATGCTTAATCCATTGGCACTAGGAAGGGATTATTGCCTTAGATAAATACAAAGATATTTCTTATCCTTAAGCACGCAAACGCCTTGCGGTAAATCAACAATCGAATTTACCGGGCGCGACAAGATTAAGTCTTCTATCTCGCTGACATGCTTAAAGCTAATCCTGCGAATAGTGCCTTTTATCTGGGCAATAGAAAATCTCAATATCAGCCTCTGAACAGCCGGATGCAGCCTTAAGAATTTATCTAAGCTAAGCCTTACTCCCTTACCCCGGACTAATCGGGTGCTTAAGCGCCTAAAGTTTTTTTCTGCGGCTTCCTGCAGATAATCATAGTCTAAAGCAACAACCCCGGCAAGATTTGCAAGCACGCTTTTAATATTCGGATTATATTCCTTGATTAACTCAGGGATAAGGCGATGCCTAATACGGTTGCGAAAATATGCAATATCGGTATTAGATGAATCAATGCGCGGCTTGAATTTTCTTCGCTTTAAGTATGTTTCGATATTATTGCGCGGGACTTCGATCAAAGGCCGGATAATTATCCAGCTTCCAATCTTACGCTTAGGCAAAATTGAGCCAAGGCCGTATAATCCAGCCCCCCTGATTAAACGCATAAGTACAGTCTCTGCCTGGTCATCCTGATTATGCCCCAGGGCAATCTTATCTGCCCGGACATTCTTGGCAACCTCAAATAAGAATTTTAAGCGTGCCTCCCGGGCTTTCTCTTCAACTGACCCCTTTGTGGCTAATTTGCGTATATCCACCCTTGCCCAGCTAAAGGGTAAATTAAGTCTTTTTGCAAAAGCCTCTACGAATTTTCTATCTTGATAAGAATCCTTGCGTAACCGGTGGTCCAAATGGGCAATATGCAAATCCAAAGAAAATTCCCTGCGTAATGAGTTCAAAACAAAAATAAGCGCAGTTGAATCCGGCCCTCCGGAAACCCCAACCACCACCTTATCTTTTTTTCTCAACAGGCCATGCCTTTTAATTGACTCCCTTGCCTTCTTTATTAAAGACATTCCAATTCTGCTCCCGAAAATTTAATCGATTATATAATTCCGGAATGGATAAAGTGTTAAGCAAAAATGATATCCTGGATGTTCTGCTGTTTTATTTTTTTAGCCAAACTTTGTAGAATGGCCTTGCTGAACAAAGAATCACCAGTAAGATTAAAAGTGGAAAATTAATTCTTAGTAACTGCGGAAAAAGCTTAACCACAATAATCGCTGCGAAAAATACTGCTAATTTTATCAACTTTACATCAATAATCGTCAACCTTTTTACTCTTTCATTTAATCCTGCAAACATGATCACACCTCCTTGTCTAGCTTGTAAATATTAAGCTTGAAGTTCTTCTGGTTGGTATCTAGGGGCAAGCGCTATTGATATGATTAACCCCCGTTAGAGAATTCTCTCTAGCCCCGTTAGTCTAACGGGGCTGACGGTGACACTAAACCACCGTCACCGCCTAAATCTTTCCCACCACCGACTTCGTCGGTGGTTTTCTCTAATGGGGTAAAGAATTTAATGGTGGCGGGGAGTGGATTTGAACCACCGACATAACGGGTATGAGCCGTTCGCTCTGCCAGGCTGAGCTACCCCGCCATCCTCGCATCCGATAATCTAATATGGTAACATAAAATCATCAAAAAGCAAGCCTTGCTTCCCATCGCTAAAGGCTAATTGTATGGTTTTGGCCTTCACTTCTCTCAGGACTGCATCAACTAAAGGCTAATTTTATATTTTTGCCCTCCAGCGCTGAAGTCTTTCGCCGTGCGCTACGGCTTACTCCTGATTACGGTTAGACTTACCGTTACGAGCGATTATTCGATAAGTTTAGTGGGGAGCGAGTCCTGAGCGAGTGAGGAAAGCGAACGAGTCGAAGGATAGCATCCTTCATTTCGTCGTAAGTTCCGCCTACGCCTTTTGGGGCTTCGGCGGATCCACCGAAGCTAAGAAAAGCGAAGGTGGACCTTGCGCACTCGCACGGAAGCGATATGCCGAAAAACTTCTAATGCGCTTTCGACCAAAACCATACAATTAGCCTTTGATTCTAAAATAAATAAAACAGGGACACCTTTCCGTATAACTCGAAGGATGTCCCTTGTATAGCTGCGTGCCTGTCCGCCTTCGCTAAGCAGCTTGCGCGCTTAGCTTCGTCGGACTATCCCTTCGAAGCCCTACCATCGTTTTAATTACTGAAGGACGAAGAAGGATGCCCCTTTATATTAAGATGGATTTTTAGTAGTAGTAATAATAGTCGTAATACC
>JBDRHJ010000089.1:0-15463 GCA_043816835.1 Candidatus Omnitrophota bacterium | reverse complement strand
CAACCAAATGCAGGATTGCAAAAAAGCTTAAGTAAAGGGTTGGACATTCCTCCGATTTTGGCGCAGGTTTTGATTAACCGCGGGGTAGAGTCTATTCAGGAAGCCGAGCAATTTTTAAATCCTAAGCTTTCAGACTTACTTTCTCCCTGGCAGATGAAGGATATGGAGCCGGCAGTTACCCGGCTTAAGCAGGCACTTAAGTTAAAGCAAAAGGTATTAATTTTCGGGGATTATGATGTTGACGGCATAACCTCAGTCGCCTTATTAAAAACGCATTTAACACGCATGGGTATCCCGACTATGCATTATATCCCGCATCGCGTTAAAGAGGGGTATGGTTTAAATCTGACTGCCGGTAAGATTGCTAAACAAAGCGGGGTTAAATTAGTAATTACCGTAGATTGCGGCATAAATAGTTTTTCGGTAATTGATAAATTCCGCAGTTGGGGTATTGATGTTATTGTTACCGATCACCACGAACCACAGGATAAATTGCCTAAGGCAGTTGCAATAATTAATCCTAAGCGTAAGGATTGCGCTTATAGATATAAAGATCTTTCCGGCGTCGGGGTAGCTTATAAATTTGCTCAAGCAATAACTAACGATAATCTTTGGGAAGACCTGGATTTGGTTGCCCTTGGCACAATTGCCGATAGTGTTGCCTTAAATGGTGAAAATAGGATTATCGCCAAGGAAGGATTAGAGAGGATTTTTTCCTCGCCGCGTGTAGGGATTCAATCATTAATCGATGTTTCCGGGATGAACCGAAAGAGGTTTACGGGGACTTCTGCGGTAAGTTATATTCTGGGCCCACGCATAAATGCCAGCGGCCGGATAGATACGGCGGAGGATGCCTTGGAGTTATTGCTTTGTCAAACAATCAGTGAGGCCGATGATTTAGCCAAGTTATTGAATACCCATAATCGCAAGCGCCAGACAATTGAGGAAAGGATTTTTAAGGAAGCTAAAAATTTGATTGATAAAGAGGTTAATTTTAAAGAGCATTCGGTGATTGTTGTATCCGGCCGCGATTGGCATACAGGCGTTTTAGGAATTGTTGCTTCGCGCCTTAGCGATAGATTTTATCGCCCGACAGTTTTGATTTCTGAAGGCGATAGTGATTATTGCCGGGGTTCAGCGCGCTCAATAAAAAATTTCTCAATTTTCGATGCATTTCTTCATTGTCAGAAACACCTTGAGGATTTTGGGGGCCATAAACTGGCTGCCGGCCTGACTATTGCAAAGGAAAATATCCAAGATTTCCGGCGTGATATAAACCAATTTGCCCGTCAAATGCTGCTTAAGGAGTTTCTTATACCTTCAGTGGAAGTAGATGCCGAGATTGCTTTAGCTGAATTAAGCGAAAGCTTAATTCAGCAATTAAAGAATTTGGAGCCGTTTGGTTCATCTAATCCTAAGCCGCTTTTTTATACCCGCAATCTTAGCTTGCGCGGCCAGCCGCAGGTTTTAAGCCGGGAAACCCTGAAATTCTGGGTTACTGATTCTGAGTTTACTTATCCGGTAATTGGTTTTGGCCTTGCGCGGTTAAGGCAGGGGTTGGTTGATTGTGATTCCCTGGATTTGGTTTATGCTCCCGAGATTGATAATTGGCAGGATAGCCAAGGTTTAATCTTAGAGGCCAAAGAGGTAATTATTAATGCGGGAATTAAAAAGCGCTAGCATTACAGCGGGAATTTTTTAGAGTATAGTAAACCCGGTTAGAGAACGAAGTTCTCCAACCGGGTAAATCCTGCCTAAGAGATATTTTTTTAAATCAGGATACGGCGGGTGTTGGTAAGAAGATTATTGAAGGTATTCTAAATAATCTTTACTACCTTACCTTTTTTCAGGCATTTGGCGCAGATGTAGATTGTTTTTATGCGCCCTTCGATTTTGGCCCTTATTTTTTGCAGATTAGGCATAAATCTTCGTTTATTTACCCGGGTTGTCTTTCTGCCTGTTCCGCCTTTTTTCTTGGCGAGCCCCTTTCGGCTCAAGCTGTTACCGCGCATTGGGCCTTTATTGCATATTGCACATATTTTAAGCATGGTATTATTTGTTAAAAGGTTAATAGAAAAAAAATTGCACTCTTTTGTTACGCGGGCTATTATATAAGGAAGCAGGCAAGGGGTCAATAAAAATGTTTGTTTTTTTTGAAAAATATGTTATACTACTTGTCTTATGAAAAAAACTTACATCCCCAAAAAACAAGAGCTTAAACGAACCTGGTATTTAATTGATGCCGAAAATAAGATCTTAGGCAGGCTGGCTGCCCGTATAGCAGGAATACTGCGGGGTAAGCATAGGCCGGATTTTACTCCTCATATGGATACCGGCGACGGGGTAATTGTAATTAATGCTTCGAAAATCAAGGTTACCGGGAAAAAATTAACACAGAAAGTTTATCAGCGCTATTCTGGTTATCCCGGGGGATTAAAAGAAGTGGTATTAAAAGATTTATTACGTAAGAAGCCTGAGACTGTATTCAGATTGGCAGTAAAACGCATGCTGCCGTCAGGTTTCTTAGGAAGAGAAAATCTAAAAAAGTTAAAGATTTATGCCGATAGTAAACATCCCCATAGCGGGCAGAATCCTAAGCCGCTTGATCTTCTTTCGGTTAAGTAGGGTGTTTTGTTAAAACAGAGGGTTAGAGAATGGAGAATACGGATAAACAGAGAGTAACTGGTAGGCGTAAAGAGGCAACTGCTTCGGTACAGCTTGTTCCTGGTAAGGGACTAATCTTTGTAAATAAGCGGCCGTTGGAGAAATATTTTCTGCGTGATACAGACCGGATTATTGTAAAACAGCCTTTTGAAATTACCAATACCCTCAATAAATATGATGTAATCGCTAATATTAAGGGCGGCGGATATAGCGGGCAGGCAGGTGCTTTGCGCCTGGCTATCGCGCGCACCTTAAGTTCAATCGATATCGAGACAAAAAAGATATTGAGGAAGAATGGATTCTTGACGCGTGATCCGAGAATGAAGGAACGCAAAAAATACGGACAAAAAGGCGCACGCAAGAAATTCCAATGGACTAAGCGATAAGGTCTCGACGTAAAAAAATATTGACCCCGTTAGAGATTATGGTATGATAAGATAGTCTCGGACGGGGTTTTTCTTTTTTGGCAATTATTAAAAAAAGAGCGATTAATCAAGGAGTCAAAATGATAAATGTAGGCATTGTCGGCGCAACCGGGTATGCGGGGGAGGAGTTAATCAGCATCCTTTTAAGGCACAGCGAGGTCAGGATTGTTTATCTTGCTGCCAAGATAGACGAGCCGGCCTTTATCAGCAAGATTTTTCCCCGGTTTAAGCATCGGATTGACCTAATCTGCGCACCCTTTGATATAAAGGCGGCAACATCTTCTTGCAGTCTTTTGTTTTTAGCATTGCCGCATAAGGTGTCTATGAAGATTGCCCCGCGAATGCTAAAGGCAAATAAAAGGGTAATTGATTTGAGTGCAGATTATCGTTTAAAAAACGCAAAAATTTATGAGAAATTTTACGGGCTAAAGCACACAAACAGCGCAAATCTTAAAGCTGCGGTATACGGCCTGCCGGAAATTTACCGGGCGAGAATTAAAAAGGCAAAACTGATTGCCAATCCCGGCTGTTATCCTACGGCTGCGGTTTTAAGCTTGGCCCCTTTGATTAGCTGTGAAGTAATATCCCCGGACGGGATAATTATCGATGCTAAGTCAGGGGCTACCGGCGCAGGGCGACGGGCGCAGGCAGAATATTTTTTCTCCGAGGTTAACGAGGATGCCTATGCCTATAAAATAAATATCCATCAGCATATGCCTGAGATTAACCAGGAATTATCCAGGTTATCCAAGGGGCCAATAAAAGTGACATTTGTGCCGCAGATGCTTTCGATTAATCGGGGGATATTAGAGACAATATACGTGAAGCCATCCGGGAATACCTTGTTAACGGCTCAAAAATTAATAAGTTTATACAAGCGGTTCTATAATAAAGAGCCGTTTATCAGAATAAAGGAACCAGGGGAAAACGTGCATATAAAAGACGTAGTTAATACTAACTTTTGCGATATTGCAATAAATTCTTTTCCGGGTCATAACCTGATTATTATTGTTTGCGCGATTGATAACCTTGGCAAGGGGGCTGCTGGCCAGGCGGTTCAGAACATGAATATTATGTACGGCTTTCCCGAGCAAACGGGGTTAGTTTAAAGGGGATAGCGGTGATGGCTTTTTGGCAATTAGGGACAAACAAGGTAATAATTATCGATAGGATGGGTTAATATGGTTAAAGGGGTACTGCCTTTAGGCTATAAAGCAAATGGCTTAGCCTGCGGGATTAAAAAATCAGGAAAATTTGATCTGGGGTTAATTTTTTCTCAAGAACCGGCAGGGGCGATAGGGTTATTTACTGCTAATAAAATTATCTCAGGTTCAGTAAGGCTCTCTCAAATACACCTCAAAAAATCATATCCTTTTCGGGCAATTATCATAAATAGCGGCAATGCGAATTGTTTTACCCCGATTGAGAAAGCCACGCAGAAGATTAAAAAGCAGGAACTTACTGAAAAAGGTTCGCTTAGGTCAGCACAACAGGTTGTAAATAATTTAAGCCAGCTTCTTCGGATAGAAAAACACCAGATCTTATTTGCTTCAACCGGGATTATTGGGCAGGCTTTGCCGGTAAACCGGATTAAAAAGGCAGCCCCGGAACTAGTTAAGGGGTTAAGCCAATCGGGATTGGGCAAGGCCGCAGAAGCAATAATGACTACGGATACATTCACGAAAGTAAGCACTGCGGCAATAAATATAGGCCGGAAATTAGTTACAGTCTGCGGATTGGCAAAAGGCGCAGGCATGATTGCGCCAAACTTAATCCCAAAAGCAACAATGCTCGGATTTATTTTAAGCGATGCAGACATAACCCCGAGGGCATTAAGGCTCGCGTTTAAAAAAGCAGTAGACAATTCTTTTAATTGCATTACGGTAGACGGATGCATGAGCACAAATGACAGCGTATTTTTAATCAGTAATTCCTGTGCTAATAATCCGCGAATTCATCCGGGCAGCCGGGATTTTAATAAATTTTCTTCCGCCTTAAATTACGTATGCCTTGATCTGGCAAAAATGATTGTTAAAGACGCCGAGGGATCGAGCAAATTTATTCAGATTAATGTGAAACAGGCGAAGAATTTTAAAGAGGCAAAGCGCGCTGCCTTAAGTGTTGCTAATTCTAATTTATTTAAAACCGCCATGTTTGGCCGTAGCCGCAATTTCGGACGGATTGTTGCTGCACTTGGTGCAAGCGGGGTAGACGTAAAAGAAGAGTGTTTAAAGATAAAAGTAAGCCCTTTAAAAAAGCCGGAGATTTGCGTTGAGATTATGCTTGGGATGGGTAAATGTGAAGCATCGGTTTATACTTCAGATTTAACCCCCGAATACATAAAAATAAATGCCGAATATAGCTAGCATATAAACCCGGTTAGAGAATCGGGTAAGCTGAATCGGCAGCAACTAAGGAGCAAGGTAATGCAAGAGGCAATTAAAAAGGCGGATGTTTTGATTGAGGCGCTGCCTTATATTAAGCGATTTCATAAAAAGATTGTGGTTATTAAATACGGGGGAAGCATTCTCGGGGAAGAACGGATCCGCCGTAGTGTTTTAGAGGATATTGTTTTTTTAAGTTTTATGGGGATGAAGGTGATTTTAGTTCATGGCGGAGGCCCCAATATCAGCGACCGCATGCGCACTAAAGGAAAAAGCGCTGAATTCATTGAAGGGATGAGGGTTACTGATAACGAAACCCTTAGGGTAGTCCAGGAGGAGCTGAACAAATTAAATGATTTGATCGTAGATGAGATTAATCAACTGGGGGGTAATGCCGAAGGGTTTAACGGCAAAGATAACCAGCTTATTCAATCTAAGAAAAAGAAGGCGAGAATCGACTTAGGCATGGTGGGTGAGATTGTAGGTATAAATCAGGAATTCCTGGTAAGCAAGCTGAAAAAAGATGCAGTTTTAGTTATCTGCCCTATGAGTATGGGGATTGATAATAAGGTTTACAATGTTAATGCCGATGAAGCAGCTGCCTGGATTTCTGCGGTTCGCGAAGCAGAGAAGTTTGTATTACTAACCAATGTCAGGGGCATAATGCGTAATGCCGAAGATCCTAATTCTTTTTTGTCTTCTTTGACCGTAAGCGAGGCAAAGAATTTAATTAAGGATAAGGTTATTCAGGAAGGAATGATTCCCAAGGTTGATGCTTGCGTGCTGGCTTTAGACAAAGGGGTTAAGAAAGCACATATTATTGATGCGCGCATTCCTCATGCCTTATTATTAGAGATATTTACCGATACCGGGATCGGTACAGAAATCATAAAATAAAAATGCGGTTAGAAGAAATGTTTGCCAGTTATAAAGATTATATAATGCCTACATATACCAGGCAGCCATTGGCATTTATTAAAGGTAAAGGCAGTTATCTATGGGATATCCATAATCAAAGGTATCTTGATTTTTTCCCTGGATGGGGGGTGGGGAATCTCGGCCATTGCCATCCTAAGGTAATGGCAGCAGTGCGCGACCAGATTTCCAAGCTTATTTTTATCCCGAACAATTACCACCATATCCCTCAGGCAAAATTAGCAAAAGAGCTTAATTTTTGGAGTGATTTTCCGGTAAAGGTTTTCTTTTGTAATTCAGGGGCAGAAGCAAATGAGGCAGCAATTAAGTTTTCCCGGAAATTCGGTAAGGGCCGTTTCGAAATCATCACGTTTGAGAATTCATTTCATGGCCGAACCCTGGCAACATTAAGTGCAACCGGGCAGAAAAAATATCAAGAGGGGTTTGCCCCCCTTCCGGAAGGTTTTAAAACAGTTGCCTTTAATGATTTAGCTGCGGTACATTCCGCATTGACCGATAGGACCGCGGCAATTATGCTGGAATTAATTCAGGGTGAAGGCGGGATAAATATTGCTGATCGGGATTTTGTTTTGGGTTTACGCAAGCTCTGCGATGAAAAAGGGCTCCTGCTTATTATTGATGAGGTGCAGACCGGTATCGGACGAACCGGCAAGATGTTCGCTTATCAGCATTATAAAATTGCGCCGGATGTGGTGACCTTAGCTAAGAGCCTGGGGGGAGGTTTGCCTATCGGGGCGATGATGGTTAAGAGCGAGATTGCCGATGCCTTAAATCCGGGAAGCCATGCTTCAACATTCGGCGGGGGGCCGGTAGTCTGCAAGGCGGCATTAGCGGTATTAAAGGCAATTAATAAGGAGAAGCTGCTCACTAAAGCAAAGGATTCGGGCGAATATTTGATTACCCAGCTTAATTCCCTAAAGAAGAAATATTCAATTATTACCAACGTCAGGGGAAAAGGATTGATGATTGCCGTAGAATTAAAAGTTCCCGGAAAGGAAGTAGTCAGCCAGTGTGTAAAGAAAGGGTTATTGATTAATTGTACCCACGAGAATGTCTTACGCTTAATGCCGGCATTAGGTGTTAGTAGAAAGGAAATTAACCAGGCGGTTTATATTTTAACAGAGGTGTTAGGGGCAATAGGCGCCCCCTAAGCTGAATTGCCGCAGTTTTAATTTCGAAGTTTTAACCTTGAAAAAATGAAAAAAGACCTAATTTCAATAAAAGATTTAAGCAAAAAAGACCTGGCGGATATTTTTATCCTTACCGACCGGATTAAAAAAAACCCCGCTAAATTCAACCATATCCTTAAGGGAAAAACGCTGGCTTTAATTTTTCAGAAGCCTTCCTGCCGGACCCAGGTTTCTTTTGAGGTAGGAATGTTTCAATTGGGTGGCAATAGCCTCTATTTGGGCCCTGATCAGCTGAAACTGGGCTTGCGTGAGTCAACCGGTGATATTGCTAAGACGCTCAGCCGTTATGTAAATGGAATTGCCTTGCGGACCTTTGCCCATAAGACGATATTGGAAATGGCAAAGTCAGCCACTGTTCCGGTGATTAATGCATTAACCGATTTATTGCATCCTTGTCAGGCGCTTGCCGACCTTTATACAATAAGGGAAAGGTTTAGTAACTTAAAGAAGGTTACCCTGGCTTTTGTCGGGGACGGCAATAATGTCTGTCATTCCCTTATTTATGGCTGTGCAAAAACCGGGCTTAACCTGAATATCGCTACACCGAAAAAATATTTGCCTCAACAGGGAATTTTAAAGGCGGCGGCATCTGTTGCGCGGGGTTCCGGCGCAAAGATAAAATTATTCAATGATGCCAAAAAAGCAGTTAAGGCAGCAGATGTTATATATACCGATGCCTGGACGTCAATGGGGCAGGAAAAGCAGGGGCGGGCAAGGGGCCGCTCTTTTAGGAACTTTCAGATAAATAAGGGCTTGGTCTCATTGGCAGGAAAGGGATGTTTGATTATGCATTGCCTGCCGGCGCACCGAGGCCAGGAGATTACCGGTCAGGTAATCGACAGCAAGGATTCTGTGGTTTTTGACCAGGCGGAAAATCGGCTGCATGTACAAAAATCCATACTGATTCGATTATTGGGATAAGATTAACGATAGGAGTAAAATTTTAATGCAGACAGAAAATATGAAAAAGGTAATACTTGCTTATTCAGGCGGCTTAGACACAACTTGTGTTGTGCATTGGTTGAAACAAAAGGGTTTTTGCGTTATTTGTTTTATGGCTGATCTCGGCCAGGGCAAGGATGCCGGCATTGTTAAGCAAACAGCCATGGCTGCCGGTGCACACAAGGTTTATGTTAAAGACCTTAAGGATGAGTTTATTCAGGACTTTGTTTTTCCTGCATTAAAGGCTAATGCGGTATATGAAGGTAAGTATTTGTTAGCTACTGCTTTAGGCCGGCCGTTAATTGCCAGGCATTTAGTAGAATTAGCGCATCGGGAAAAGGCAGGCGTGATTGCTCACGGGTGTACGGGCAAGGGGAATGACCAGGTCAGGCTTGAGGTTTCTAGTAAGGTGCTTGATTCGCGTTTAGAAATTATTGCGCCGCTACGAATTTGGGAGCTTACCTCGCGGGAAGAAGAAATAGAGTATGCCAAGGAATTCAATTTATCGGTAGACGTAACCAAAAAGAAACCTTACAGCATTGATAAAAATTTATGGGGGGTAAGCATTGAAGCAGGGGTTTTAGAGGATTTATCAGTTGAGCCCCCGGAAAGCGTTTATCAGATTACCCATAGTCCGTCAACCCATTCCGGATTCCCGCACTATGTAGAAATCTATTTTCAAAACGGTATACCGAAGAAGATTGACGGTAAATCTTATAAGCCCCTGGCTTTAATTCAGGAGTTAAACAGATTAGGCGGGATTTATGGAATCGGCAGAACCGATCTTGTTGAGAACCGGCTGGTTGGCATAAAGTCGCGTGAAATTTATGAGGCACCGGCAGCGACAATACTCTATACTGCCCATAAGGAACTGGAGGGATTGGTCTTAGACCGGTTAACCCAGCATTTTAAAGAAATCATCGGCCTTAAATACGCCGAACTTGTCTATGATGGGCTTTGGTTTTCGCCGTTAAGGGAAGCACTGGATAAATTTATTGATTCCATACAAAAGAAGGTTACCGGCAGCATAAAACTCAAACTTTTTAAAGGGAATTGCAATGCGGTCAGCCGTAAATCACCCCATTCGCTCTATAGGAAGGATATGGCAACTTATGGCAAGGGTAGTAAATTTGACCAGAAATTAGCTAAGGGATTCATTGAAATTTGGGGAATGCCTTATCGCAAAAAATAACAAGCATTTAAAAGGCGGCAAGGAGAAGGCAATGGCAAAAAAAATGTGGGGAGGAAGATTCAAGAAAAAAATCGATAAGGATTTTGACGCTTTTCAAAAATCCATAGATTATGATTATCGGCTCGCCAAGCAGGATATCCTTCATTCAACGATTCATACCTATGCCCTTTTGTATACCCGGGTATTGACCCCTCAGGAGGCCAAGAGGCTGCTTTTTGCGCTTAAGCAAATTTTATCCGAGATAAAAAACAAGGGGAAGCTTAAATATAATTCTTCTTCTGAGGATATTCACACCGAGATTCAGAATCGATTAGAGAAGAAATTAAAGGATGTTGCCTTAAAATTGCAGAGCTTTCGCTCCCGCAACGACCAGGTTGTTTTTGACGAGAGGATGTACTGCATAAGAGAGGCAATGGATGTTTTAAGCTTAATTTATCAAGTCGAGGAGTCCTTGGAAAAACTGGCTGATAAATATAAAAAGGATTTTTTTGTCGGTTATACCCATACCCAGCGGGCACAGGTTATAAAATTTCCTGATTATCTATTAAGTTTTGCCGGTATGTTTGAGCGGGACGCAAAACGGATATTTATTTTTTTTAAGGATTTAGAAGTCCCTATCGGCTGCGGCGCCTTAACCGGCAGTTATATAAAGAAAGAGGATTACAAAAAGGCAATCGGAAAATTCGGCAGGCTTTTTAAAGAATCGCTTCCCGGGATTTCTTTAACAAAAAATCCCCTGGATAATATAAGCGACCGGGATTTTATCATTGAATTTTTAAGCATTCTTTCTATCCTGCAGATGCATCTTTCGCGGTTAGCCGAAGATTTTATCCTCTATTCGACAAAGGAATTTGACTTTTTTGATTTGCCGGAGGAATTTTGTACCGGCAGCAGTTTAATGCCCCATAAGAAGAATCCCGATTTCTTGGAATTAGTCAGGGGTTACAGCGGCAGGGTTTGCGGTAATCTTATTTCGGTTTTGACTACGATGAAGGGGCTACCCTTAAGTTATAACCGGGATATGCAATTAGATAAAGAGCCTTTATTTTCTTCAGTAGATATTATTAAGGATGAACTCAAAATTTTATCTAAGTTTATAAAGGGGGTCAGATTGAATAAACCGGTAATTCAGGAAGCCTTAAGAGATGAAAACCTATACGCTACCGAATTTGCCGAATATTTAATTAAAAACAAGCTGCCGCATAAACGGGCTCATACGGTTATCGGGAAGCTGATAAGCTATTCTGAGCAGAAAAAGCAAAAGATTGGGGATATGGATGATCAAATGCTTGCGCAATTCCATCCAGCCCTAACCCATAAGGCAGTAAAAAGAATATTAAACCCCAGGTTTGTTGTTGAGCAAAAAAGGTCTATAGCCAGAAAAGGCTAAAGGGGAATAATGCACGAATTTAAATACAGGCACAATCAGCTTTATTGCGAGAATTTAAAAATAGAAGATATTGCCAATCAAATCGGTACGCCCCTGTATATCTACAGTCATAAAACCCTTATTAACCATTATTTTAAGCTAAAGAGGGCTTTTGCCAGGATTAATCCGCTGATTTGTTTTTCGGTAAAAGCAAATTCCAATTTAACTATTCTCAAATCTTTGGTTCAGCAGGGTGCGGGGTTGGATATTGTTTCCGGCGGGGAATTATTTAGGGCGCTTAAGGTGGGTTGTCCGCCGCAGAAGATTGTTTATGCATCAGTCGGTAAAACTGGGCAAGAGATTAAAAGTGCAATTAAGGCGGGAATTTTATTTTTTAATGTCGAGTCTCTCCCGGAGCTGGAAAATATTAATCGTATTGCCGGAGAGCTTGGAAAAAAGGCAAGGGTAGCTATACGGGTTAATCCCGATGTTTCCGCAAGCACCCATAAATTTATCACTACCGGGAAAATTACCAATAAATTCGGCATAGATTTTAAGGCCGCCTATAATATTCTAGAGCGCCGCCGCGATTTTGATTGCCTGGATATCTCAGGTATACATGTTCATATCGGCTCACAGATTACCAAAGCCGTACCCTTTATTAAGGCAATAACCAGGGTCAGCCAGTTCCTGGCGCGCCTGAAGAAAACAGGCATTCGCCTGGAGTATTTTAATATCGGCGGGGGATTAGGCATAGTTTATAACCAGGAAATACCGCAGACCGCGCTTAATTTTGCAAAACAAACCCTGCCGCTTCTTAAGAAATCCCGCATGCGGATAATCCTTGAGCCGGGCCGGTTTATTGTCGGCAATGCCGGAATTTTCGTAACCAAGGTTTTATATGTGAAAAATACGCTAAGGAAAAAATTTGTTATTGTTGACGGGGCAATGAATGATTTGATTCGCCCTTCGCTTTATGAAGCATACCATAAGATTATTCCCCTTAAGGCGGGTTCGCGGGGTACAGAGAAATATGATGTGGTTGGGCCGATTTGTGAAAGCGGTGATTCTTTTGCGAAGGCGCGGATTATGCCTAAGGTTGGGCAAGGGGATTTTTTGGCGATTATGGGATGCGGCGCATACGGATTTAGCATGTCGAGCAATTATAATTCGCGCTTGCGCGTAGCAGAGGTTATGGTGGCTAAAAATAAGGCATGCCTGATAAGGAAGCGGGATACATGCCAGGATTTAATTCGAAACGAAATAATTATTAATAATTTTTAGCTAAAGGGTCAATTGCGCCCAGGATTCACGCTAAGGGTTAAAGAGTTTTAGGCCGAGTTTATGATGATTAGACAAATCGCATTTACCAAAATGGTGGCTTCGGGAAATGATTTTGTGGTCGTAGACCAAAGGCGGCGTATAACTCTGGCTAAGCCGGGGTTGTTTGCGGCCAAGTCCTGCGACAGAAGGTACGGCGCGGGTGCCGACGGATTACTGGTTTTAGAAAAATCCAAGCGCGCTGATATGAGAATGCGCATTTTTAACCCGGATGGTTCAGAGCCTGCGATGTGCGGCAATGGAATAAGGTGTGCGGCTTTTTTTGCTGCCTATGCTCCTTCGGGGAGGATACACCCGAAGGTTAAACAGATTAAGATTGAAACAAAGGCAGGGATTATTTGGGCAGTAGTTGATAAGGGCGGCATCAAAATTAAGATGACCAGCCCGAAGGGAATAAAATTAAATTTGCCGATAAAAATAAATCAACGCAAACTAAATTTAAATTTTATCAATAGCGGGGTTCCTCATGCAGTAATTTTCGTTGAGGGGCTTGATAAGATTGATATAGTCAATATCGGCCGGCAGATCCGCTTTCATAAAAGATTTTTACCGGCGGGGACAAATGTTGACTTCGTGCAAATTATCGACGATAATAATATAAAATTAAGGACTTATGAGCGCGGGGTTGAAGATGAAACGCTTGCCTGCGGAACCGGTACGGTTGCCGCCGCAATAATCAGCGTTATTCATAATCCACAGCTTGATTTTAACCTTGATAAAAATATGAAATCCAATCAGCTGAGTGTCGAGACAAGAAGCGGTGAAATTTTGAGCGTAGAAGTAGATCGGATAAAGAATAAATTTAAGAATATCTGGTTAAAGGGGAAAGCCCAAATCGTATATAGCGGTTTTTACCCTAACCGGGATTATATATAGGTGTAGGATTAATTCGCAGACGGCCTTTGGCCTACGACTTAGCGAACGATAATAAACTAAGTCATTATCCCAATAGCATAACGCTGCGAAAATTTATTCTAATCCAGAAGGATTAGACTTTCCTGATTCCTTTCAAGGAAAGGTCTAAATTTTCTTGCAGCTATCGGGATTAATTCGCAGACGGCCTTCGGCCTACGGCTTAGCGAATGATAATAAACTAAGTCATTATCCCAAAGCTTAAACAAGCTGAAATTCTCTTCGACAATTTCAGCTTAAGCTTCGGGATTAATTCGCAGACGGCCTTCGGCCTATAACTTATGTCGCATTTCATGCTCCATAAGTTATCTGCTCATTAAAGGGGGATTTCGATGTTTAAAGGATCACTAGTTGCCTTGGTTACGCCGTTTAAGAACGGCAAAATAGATGAAGGAAAAATAAAAGAACTTGTAGAATTTCAGATTAAGAATAAGACTTCCGGTATTGTGCCTTGCGGGACAACCGGCGAGTCACCGACTTTATCAACAGAAGAGCACGAGAGAGTAATTGAGATTGTGGTTAAGGTAGTTAATAAGCGTGTGCCGGTAATTGCCGGAACAGGATCGAACAGCACTCAGGAGGCAATCGGGTTATCGGTTTACGCAGAGAAGGCAGGCGTTGACGGGGTTCTTTTAGTTTCCCCTTATTATAACAAGCCGCCGCAACAAGGGCTCTATTTGCATTTTAAGGCAATTGCCGACAGCCTTAAAATACCGGTTATTCTTTATAACATTGCTTCGCGTACGGGGATAAATATTGACCCTCAGACAGTTGCGCGGTTAGCCGGCGACTGTAAAAACATTGTCGGCGTCAAGGAAGCTTCGGGAAGCCTGGATCAGATGTCGCAGATAAAGTCATTATGCGGGGACGATTTTATTTTATTGTCCGGTGATGATGCATTGACCCTGCCGCTTTTGTCTATAGGAGGGACAGGCGTGATTTCGGTAGTAGCCAATATCGTCCCGCGTGAGGTAGCAGATATGGTTGAGGCGTTTAAGAAGGGCGATACAGAAAAGGCACAAGCTATACACTATAAACTCCTGCCGTTAATTAAGGCAATGTTTATTGAGACTAATCCGATTCCGGTTAAGACAGCAATGGGGTTATTAGGGATGTGCCGGCCGGATTTACGGCTGCCTTTATGTGAGATATCAGAACCTAATCTTAAGAAACTAAAGGAATCATTAAAGGCCGCAGGTTTATAGATTTAAGGCCTTGCCTCCTATAAGTTAAACAGGGGGAGAATGGGGGTAAACAGGATGATTAAGCTGGGTATTGCCGGGGTTTGCGGCCGGATGGGACGGCGCATATTTGAGTTAGCAGGCAAGGATAAGGACTTTGAGGTTAATTTAGCCCTCGAACAAAAGGGTATCCCCCAAATCGGAAAAACAATCGGCAAGCTTAAAATTTCCTCTAACCCCGACGGGATATTTTTAGTGGATGTGTTTATTGATTTTACGACACCGGCGGCAACCTTGGCTAACTTACAATATCTGGCGCGTTATAAAAAGGCGGCAGTTATCGGAACCACCGGGTTAGATGCGCCGCAATTAGAGAAACTAGAGGAGATAGCAAAAATTGTCCCAATAGTTTTTTCACCTAATATGTCGGTAGGGGTTAATGTTTTATTTGCCGTGCTTCCTGATATTGCCAAGCGCTTAGGGCCCGAATATAATATCGAGATAAGCGAAGCGCATCATTCGGCTAAGAAGGATGCGCCTTCAGGAACCGCAAAAAAGATCGCCCAGGTTCTTACCGATGCAACCGGTAAAAAGATCACCACTCATTCGGTGAGGTTGGGTGATATTGTCGGAGACCATACAATAATATTCTGCGGTAATTCCGAGCGTATTGAAATAACCCACCGGGCGCATTCGCGGGATTTATTTGTTCTGGGTGCTTTAAAGGCTGCAAAATGGGTAGCCGGTAAAGCGCCCCGGCTTTATTCAATGCAAGAGGTATTAAAAGAATGCAGATAAATATTGCCACTCGTCTAAAAAAATTACCGCCCTATCTTTTTTTGGAACTGGACCGCGCCAAAAGAAAGGTAAAACAACAAGGCAAGGATATTATTGATTTAGGCATCGGGGATCCGGATCAGCCTACAC
>JBDRHJ010000088.1:0-7704 GCA_043816835.1 Candidatus Omnitrophota bacterium | reverse complement strand
GGCTTTAAGGTAAAATTTCTAAAACGAATTAAAATCGGAAAATTAAGTATCGGGGGCTTAAAACCCGGCAGCCATATTGCCTTAACCAAAAAAGATAAAGAGCAGATATTTGCATAATCACAAAAAGGTTTTACTCTCTATGTGCAGTGCAGTATAATAGATCATATGCAGCTATTTGAAGGCGGATTCCCGGGACAAAAAAATACCCCTACAAACAAGAAAATCTCATTCAGCGATAACATTTGTGCGATTTTCAGTGGTTAGTCCTACGACTTCGCTCGGGACTAGTCCTGAGTCCTTCGATGTTGCTCAGGATGGTTCGAAGGATGGTGAGCCTGTCGAACCATTTATCGAAGGGCGCAGTCGAACCATTAGGAAAGTTTTACCTGTGCCCGTAAGGGTATACTTTCCTACACCATAAAAAAGATAAAAGTGAAAAAATGCCCTTATTGTACTGAACAAATCCAGTAAAAGGCAATTATCTGCAGGTATTGCCGCAAAAGCGTCAAGGGTATATTATTACGCCGCATACTCAAGGCCGGTATAACATTAATCCTTGTCGTGTTTTTAATTTTGCTCGCTATTCACAAAAAGGAAATAAGGAAATTTACGCGCAAAATCAACGGTAACCTGCAGGAATTAGATAATGATTTAAAAGGGATTCTAATATTTATTAAAAATCTGCCCAAAGGATTAAAAACCCAGGCACCCTTAATGCAGGAATTATTCAAAAATCCTGATTATATTAACCGTTATCTCCCTGATAATACCGAAACACTCACTATCAATGCGGCAACCAACGAATGGCTCAAAAAGGGGGAGGACCGACAATAAAAAAGATGTAGGCGAATTATTTGATTACTGATTATCGGGAGCGTTATCTTTCATAAAAACAAGGAGGAAAAGTATGCCGTATGACCCGAATTTAGATGAATGCTTGTTTCAGGAGCCATATGAAACCGAGGCAAGCCGATTAACCGTAAGTGTTTACTCCTATAATAAAGGCCCTAAAAAGCTGCAAATCGCCAGGGAGAACAAAGGCGCGCAAGACGAATTCAGGTTTGCGAAATTAGGAAGACTGTCTAAAGAAGAGGCCTCTAGGGTGCTTCCGTTAATCCAAAAAGCCTTAGATTACATGGATTAACCTTAAAAAGTTTTTTCGTATATATTAGGAAATTTCTATATTCGATAAACCGTTTTAGCGAAAGAGGCGCCATATCATAACTGATTAAAGATAATTGTTTATTAGCTAAGCGTCCCAAAAAACAGGAAGGGGCAATAATGAAGAAGGAAAAATTTCTCGGCATAATCACAAAAGATGTAATCGTGGCTAACGAAGAAACCCCTGCGGTTGATATTGCCCGCCTTATGGAAAATGACGATATTGGCGTTGTGGTAATTCTTAGAGATGAGAAGGTTACAGGAATAGTAAGTGAGCGCGATATAGCAAGGCGCGTTGTTGCTAAGAACTTATCGCCGGAAACAACAAAGGCTAAGGATTTTATGACAAGGGACTTAGTTACGGTTGATTTCAAAGAAGGGCTTAATAAAATTTATCAGACCTTATGCGAAATGAACTTTCGCCACCTCCTGGTTATGGACGGAGACAAATTAGTGGGCATTACATGCCGAAGGGACCTCTTAGACAGCTTAATACCAACCGAAAAAACATTAAAACCTAAGTTATAGTTTCGCTAATCGCCTTGTGTCTTAATTACGAAATATGATTTCTGCCATCGGTAATTTTATTATTGCGGTTTTAAAGGATATCCGGAATGTTGCCCTTTTATTCTCAAGCATTATTTACTGGATATTCTTCGGGGCATTTAAGAAAAAACCCGCAAAAATCAAAGCCGCGTTTTATCAAATGGAATTTGCCGGCATCCATTCGGTTATCATTGTATTTTTTGTAACCGTATTCACCGGCATGGTTCTTGCAATGCAAACCGCCTACCAGCTGGAAAAAATGGGCGCGATTATTTACGTTGCCTCGCTTGTTGCGGTTTCGTTATGCCGGGAATTAAGCCCGGTATTAACCGCTTTAGTAGTTGCCGGGCGCGTTGGCTCGTCAATTGCCGCGGAATTAGGAACAATGAAAGTAACCGAACAAATCGAGGGCCTTGAAACCATGGCAATTGATCCGGTAAGATTCCTGGCTGTCCCCAGATTCCTGGCTTTATTTTTTATGCTGCCATGCCTTACAATACTCGGTAATCTTTCCGGCATATTAGGGGGGTTTCTGGTAGGTGTCGGCAGCCTAAATATAAATCCCTATTTGTACCTGCAAACCACATTTAAATATTTGTCGCTCAAAGATATTTATACCGGCTTAGCCAAATCCTTTATCTTTGCAATAATTATCGCACTTATTGCCTGTTACGAAGGATTAAACGCACAAGAAGGGGCCGAAGGCGTAGGTAAGGCAACAACCAAAAGCGTGGTTATCAGTTTTATCCTGATTATCCTCGCTGATTGCCTTTTGACCGCGATATTTTATTTTTCGAGGGCATAATTATGGGCCAGGCAAATTCACAAAACGGCATAATCTCCTTAAGAAACGTAACTAAGTTTTTTGACGGCAAAAAAATCATAAAAAACCTGAGCCTTGATATTTACCGCGGTGAAACCTTTGTGCTTATGGGCTGTTCCGGCTCGGGAAAAAGCACCATCCTAAGGCTGATGACCGGGGTTATTCGGCCGGAAAAAGGCAATATTATTATAAAAAATAACGATATCGCAAAAATGGCCCCTGAGCAATTAGGCGAAATAAGAAAAAAATTCGGCATGGTCTTTCAATACTCTGCACTCCTGGACTCGCTAAGCGTAGAAGATAATGTTGCCTTGCCGCTTCGCGAGCACACAAATTTATCAGAAAGCATTATCAGAATAATCGTAAGAATGAAACTCGCCCTGGTAGGCTTAAGGGGCTTCGAACAACACCACCCGGCGAAAATTTCCGGGGGCATGCGCAAACGCGTAGGTTTAGCAAGGGCGATCGCCCTGGATCCGGATATCGTTTTCTACGACGAACCCACATCCGGGCTTGATCCGGTAATCGGGGGGGCGATCGAACATCTGATTATTGACTTAAGCAAAAAGCTTAATATCACCTCGGTAGTAGTAACCCATAACATGCAAAGTATTTTTAGGATTGCCGATAGAATTGCCATGCTGCATCAGGGGGAAATCGTGCACCTCGGGGACCTTAATCAAATAAAAAACTCCAGTAATGCATATGTACGGCAATTTATAAACGGGCTGCCTGAAGGCCCCATAGACTTCTTTAAGCAAAATACCGATGTCTTTGAAGAATTTAGCTTATTAAAAAGGAGATGCCCATGAGAAAGCTGAGCAATGAAATAAAGGTAGGGTCTCTTTTTATTGCCTGCGTAATCGGCCTTATTTATTTAACCGTTAGTACAGGAAAATTCCACATAAAGGATAAAGGATACAATATATATGTCGCATTTGATGATATTGCGGGAATAGAGAAAAACTCACCCGTAATGTTCAACGGCCTGGAAATAGGGAGGGTTCAGGATATTAAGGTTTCTTATAAGGATAGCACGGCAAGGATTATATTAAAGCTCCTTATTCCCCAAAACATCAAGGTCGGGGATAACCCTTTGGTTTCCATAAAGACATTGGGGTTTATGGGGGAAAAGTATGTTCATATATCGAGCCCGCAGCGAGAAAGCTTTCTGGAAGCTAATGCATTATTGGAAGGCAGAAACCCCGGGGATATGGATGCTATTTTTAGCGAGGCTCAGATACTTTCTAAGAATATTAATGCCTTTCTTGACACCGCAGAAGACCTGATCGCAAACCTCAACAGCACCGTGGAGGAAAACAGCAAATCAATAACAAAGTCAATTACAAACATAAGCGAGATAACCGAGCGAGTAAACTCAACCCTAAAGAAAAATCAGGAATACCTGGACCAAATTGTATACAACCTGCGGAATGCAACGCGCAATTTCGAGGAATTTAGCAAGGATATCAAAAAGAACCCCTGGAAGCTTTTATTCAAAGAAAAGGGGGAAAAATAAAGGTGATTCGGCTAACTATTTTTTTAATCGCGGCTTCAATGCTAATCTTAGGGTGCATAAACCCAAACAGTAATACCCGCAGCCTGATTTTGCTTTCCCAATTAGCTAAAGATGCTAAATGCAAACAAATGATATTAAAACAAGAAACCGAAAGTTTCCAAAAAGCAAAAACTTACCTAACCGAAAACAAAATAAGAAAAGGGTTTTCTGTGGAATCTGCGGTTAAGGAATTTGGAAACCCGGTATTGATTGTCCAGGGGGAAAAAGAAATAAGATGGGTGTATAAACCCAGCGATGTTAATTGGATCGGGGGAGAGAAGATATACCTGTTTTTTGACCAGGCCAACAGCCTAATTGACTGGAAGTGTATTAATTGCAGATAGCAATTTCACATTTCCTGCGGATTCAAAAACCGCATCTGATTATTACCTGCACACAACAAGAAAATCTCCTTACCATAAATTAACCGGTTTTTTTCTGTTTATTTTCTTCAATAATTTTTGCCGTAATTTCACCCGGCACCGGCTCGTATCTTTTAAACTCCATCGTAGCATTTGCCCGGCCGCTGCTTAAAGAACGAAAGGTAGTGGCATACCCAAACATTTCAGCAAGCGGAACCTCTGCAGCAACAACTTTCTGTTTATTCTTTATTTCCATATTCAGTATCTTGCCGCGCTTTGAACAGATATAAGCAACAACACTGTTAATATGCTCTTCGGGCGTAATAACCTCAAGCGCCATATACGGCTCAAGTAATATGGGCTGTGCATGCATAAAAACCTGTTTAAAACACCCTTTAGCTGCAAGCTTAAAAGCTAATTCCGAAGAATCAACCTCGTGAAATGAACCGTCAACCAGTTTTACCTGAACATCAACTACCGGATATCCGGCATAAATCCCTTTATGCATTATCTCAACAATGCCTTTTTGGACAGCCGGAATATAGGACCTGGGAATCGCACCCCCTTTTATACCATCAATAAATTCGAATTCTTTGCCGCGCTCAAGCGGCGCAATTTCAAGAACAACATGGCCATACTGTCCCCGCCCGCCGGATTGTTTTACATGTTTATATTCGCCGCTTGCGGAATTTAAAATTGTTTCTTTGTACGCAACCTTGGGCTGGCCAACCACTACATCAACGTCAAATTCTGTCTTGAGCCTATCGACAATAATTTGCAGATGCAGCTCGCCCATCCCGGAAAGAATGCTTTCTTCGGTACTCTTATCTGCGCTAACCACTAATGTAGGGTCTTCTTCAGTAAGCCGCGCCAGCCCCTTACCAAGCTTATCCTGCTCGGTTCGATTCTGGGCAACAACACTTAATGAAATCACGGGAGATGGAAACTGCATTTTTTCAAGTATAACCGGATTCTCAAAATCGCATATTGTATCACCGGTCTTTGTATAATTAAGGCCAACCGCAGCCACGATTTCACCGGCATAAGCATATTCCCTTATCTGCCGTTGATTAGCGTGCATCTGCAGAATTTTTCCAATGCGTTCTTTTTTATTTTTAATCGGGTTAAATACATGCGAACCTGACTGAAGAATCCCCGAATAAATCCTGATATATATAAGCCTGCCCATATGCGGATCAGACTGTATTTTAAAGGCAAGTGCAGTAAGCGGCTGATTAATATCGGGCGTTCGCTCAATAATCTTCTCAGGGTCTTCGGGATCCTGGCCTTTAACCGGTGGCAAGTCTAAAGGAGAGGGGAGGTATAATGTTATTGCATCAAGAAGTTTTTGAACCCCTTTATTCTTAAATGCTGAACCACAGAGGGCAGGGACAATTTTATTGGCAATAGTGCCCTTGCGTATGGCCTGATTAATCTCTTCCTGGGTTATCGAATCAGGTGATTCCAGAAATTTCTTCATTATTAATTCGTTTTCCATTGCGATTCTTTCAATCATTGCATGGCGCGATTGCCGGGCTTTCTCTTTCTGCTCCTCTGGTATATCTTCTACGCTAAAGTTTTTCTCGGTTTGTTCATCACGATATACATAGGCCTTCATTTCAATAAGGTCAATAAACCCGCGAAATTCGTTCTCGGCACCCAGGGGCAATACCAAAGGAATAACATTTGCCCCGAGCTTATCCTCAATATCCTTAATTACCGCAAAAAAATCCGCACCCGCGCGATCCATCTTATTCACAAATGCGAGCTTGGGAACATTGTATTTAGTGGATTGACGCCAAACCGTCTCAGATTGAGGCTCAACCCCACCCACAGCGCAAAATACGGCAACCGCACCATCAAGCACGCGCAAACTTCGTTCAACCTCAACCGTGAAATCAACATGGCCGGGGGTATCAATAATATTTATCCTATTCTCATTCCAGTAACAAGTGGTTGCTGCGGATGTAATCGTGATACCCCGCTCCTGCTCCTGCTTCATCCAGTCCATTTGGGCTTTACCGTCATGGACTTCGCCGATTTTATGGGTTTTGCCGGTATAAAACAATATTCTTTCGGTAAGGGTGGTTTTGCCGGCATCAATATGCGCCATAATACCGATATTGCGAAGGGTTGCCAAATCCACCTGAATAGAAATTTTTGGTTTTTGCTTTGTTTCTTTTGCCTGCGGTATAGCCGGCTTCTTTGCCTTTTCTGCGACCGGTTTCTCTTCCGGCAGCCCTGGCGCTTCCTGCTCAATCGGGGATTCTTGTACTATTTGCTCCTCTACTTCAGGCGCATCTTTTTTATCTTGCGCCGGCAGGGATTTTTCTTCCAGCGGGATTTCTTGCTCTTCTTGGGGCAACCCTTTTAACGAATCAGCGCTTATTGGTTCTTTTTCCCCAGGGGCTATTTCAGCTGGCTCCTCTACTAACCCTAAACGCCTGCGCAATGCATTATACCTATCATTTAGTTCATTGTAGCCGTCCTTTGAAATAAAGGAGGCGGTTTTTTGCTCCTCCTTGAATTGCTCTATGTCATCAATAACGCCCTTTATCTGATGGGGATAATTTAAAATCCGGCTCTCTAAATCATTAATCGCATCTGTGATTTGCTTATTTTTATCTTCGAATATTTGAAGTTTATCGCTTATATCCCTGAACTTCGCATTTACTTTTACATTCCTTGAGAAGGCTTCTGTTAATTCTTTTTCTTTGCTTAAAAATTGCTTTTTGCTTTTTGAATTTTCCCGCTTAGCCTCCCCTAATATTACCGCCTCCTTATCATGCGACTCTCTTACCTTGAATAATTGCGCCTTTAAATCAAGCTCGCTTTCTGCGAGCGATTCCGCGTCCGCCTTAAATGTCTGCTTTTTACTTTTTAACTGAGCATACTCAACGGTTAATTTTTCCAATTCCGCGCCTAATAAATTAATTTGATTACCGAGGCGCCTCGCCTTTTCTTCTTTTTCCCTGGTATTCTCTTTTTGGTTATTTTCATCCAAGCCTAATTTATTTATCAGATTGTAGGCATAGATTCCCAAGCTAAGCCCCAAGATCAACATTATCAACAACAAAAATGCCATTTAATCCTCCTAAGTTTCTTCTGAATACCGCATCTAATTTTACCATAAGTTTGAAAAATACAAAATGTTTGTTTTAAGGCTTCATCTTGGATAAGAATACCCATAAAAAATTATGACAATTTTACTTTATCTCGTCGTTTTTATGGGGTATAATTTTACCTGCGATTTA
>JBDRHJ010000087.1:0-15643 GCA_043816835.1 Candidatus Omnitrophota bacterium | reverse complement strand
TATTTTTCAATTCGGATAAATCCAAACGCGGCGTCATCCCTAATTTTAGCTGCTCATAACTTACCAGGATATCAACATAAGAATAATGCTTAAAGGTCTGCTTCCAGTGCCCGGCATAATTTATAAGCAACCTGCCCTGATCATCTAAGGGAAGCCTTAAACCTTGGGGGGACTTACTTAGGTAGTCGGAGGCCATGAGAACCCCCATCTGCGGAATAGACGCATCGCCCAGCTTAATAAATGGCTGGATATAACGCCGTTTACCATCTATATCAGGCGTAATATTAATATGGCCGCGGCCGCGGGCCGATTGGCTTAAGCCGTCAATTAAATATACATTCCGGCCTAATGGGTAATAAACATTGCCCGCGTTTTTTGTTGCGCTAATCAGTTGATCGTCAGAAACGCTCTCCTGGTCAAAAATAACATCAAAACAGATTTGGCGCGCCCCGTATTCGGACAATACATTAATTAATTGCGCGTGAAATTTCCGGTCAAACGGCCAGCGGCCAATCTGCTCCAGGCTATCACGGCTAACTTCAATTATTGCGATTTCAGGATGCACTAACTGGCGACTGCGCATTTTCATGCGCCAGTCAAACGTCACCAATTCAAATAGTTCCAGCCAGCGAAAAAAACTGCCCAGACAGATTATTATCAGTAACGCTGTGAATAATAAAGGCTTTATTAGCTTTACTAACTTCATTTTGAAACCGCCTCAAATTAATTACAAATTAAAATAATCCCGCATCCTAAACATTTTAAATCCCAATTCTTTATTGGAATATTAAAAAGATGCGGGGTAGGTTACAAAAGGTATTATACATCCTTGGCCATTACGATCGCATTGCCCTTTTGATTAAATTTTACATTGTTCATGAAATTAAAGATTAACGATAATCCGTTGCCGCGATTTTCCGTATTAAAGCCATCGCCTTCATCAGTAACTGAAAACTCGAAATGGCGATTTTCCAATTTAAAACTAACTGCCACCGGCTTCTCTCTTTCCAGTTTGTTTCCGTGCTTTATTGCATTAACCACTGCCTCCTCTATGCAGAGCCTGATTTCGGCAAGAAAATATTTATCCAGGCCTAACGAAGATAAAGACTCAAGCGCCTTATTGCTTACCGACTTCACATAAACAAGGCTGGAGGGGATTTGCCAATTCCAGGATCCTGTAAACCCAGCCACTGCTTCGGTCTCAGAATTGTAAACCGGCATAACCTGCACCAAATGAGTAACCTCCAGGCTCTTTCGGACAATCGGGTTAAGATTTACCAACACCAGGGACTTAAGGCCGTTTTGCTTTAATCTTTTGTTAATTTCAAGAAATAACCCGAGGCCCGAACTATCCACATAAGTAAGGCGAGAAGCATCAATAACAATATTTTTATTGTCTTGTAAAAAAAAATCCAGCTTTTCATGGAGATTTTCGCGGTTATTAACCGTTAACTCGCCTTCAAGGCACAAAATCAATACCGGTGATTCGGATTTAATATTAACCTTCATTTTTATATCCTTCCTTAATATATTCCCTTACGTTTTCTATTGCGGTTGGGTGCCGCATAACTAAAATATCTGCGCCCGCCTGAAGCAAGGCTACGGCAGTGGTCGCCTCCCAGATTATGCCGCGTTCCTTTTCCCGCCCCCATTGCGGAAATTCTTTCTCAGTCGCCCTTGCCTCTTTAACCCGCCAGGCCTCCTGCCCAACCATGCCGATAAAGGGCATTGCCAACATCTTATCGCCTGATAACGCTGCCAGGCGCGCACGCTCCATTATTGAATACGCATATTCTAAACCATAGCCTAATGCGCCGATTGTCGGATTAATCACTATTCTTTCTGCCGGTATCCCCATATCAGAAATCAGAATATTCAACTGCTTCGCGATATTAATATCAATAGGGGACTGGGCAATAATACTGTGATCATCGGCTAATGCCGCAACCGCCAATGTCTTATAATTATTCTGCGTTGCCTCCCCGACTAAACACCGCCGGGTGCGCGCAGCCTGACAACAAACAGGCATAACCTGATTATCCTTGATATCGTCTCCGCACCCCAGAATAATCAGCGGCACGTTTATGTTGTCTAAAATTTGTGAGACTAACCCTGCCGCTGCTTCTTTGGTCTTATCCCCAAAATCAGGATGTGTACCCTGTAACCTTAGGCAAATAAGCTCTGCTTTATGTTTGTGAACACACAAGTTAACCCATTTTAAGGTATCCCCTAGCACCCCTTCATAGGAACTGGTTAGTTCCTGCGGCCAGTCTACGGGCGGGATATCCCAGACCTCAAAGGCAATACGCGGCTTATTCGGCATTTTAGCTTCCTTGAATAAAAATGGTAAACCCTCTTCTCCCCCTACCTTAAGCGCCTCTGATTCCTGGCCAATCACAACCTGATTAATCCTGCCTGACCATTTCTGAAAAACAGATTCTCCTGCCATATTTTATGAGCCGGCGACTTGCGGAATAGAAGCCCCAAGTCGTCTGCAAATTATTCCAGCACTAATCTTTTAAAGCCCTCAATCCCTCAAAAAATTAATCCTGGGTTAAGCGGCGGTTTAATCCCGGTAACCCTATCAACGATTAAATCCGTGCTTAGATTTTTACACTAAGAAATCTCGCTGCCTCCGTATGCGGAAAAAACATTGCTGCCACATACTCATCCATATAATTTGATTCAATTGATAACTCCGAATAAGTTACCTTTCTGGCAACCCCCTCAATCTTCTGCATTGCCTCATAAGAAAGGAGAACCTCCCGGGCGCCGGCCAAAGAGCTGTTGCCGACAAAAATAAACCGCTTGCGGTCAATATCAGGGAGCAAACCTATGCTGATTGCATTTTCAATATTAATATAAGTCCCGAACCCCCCGGCAATAAAGACCTTTTTGATATCATCAAATTTAAAATTCATCTGCCTTACTAAAACCGACGCAGCAGCATATATTGCGGCTTTGGCACGCTTTATGTTTTCAATGTCTGCTTCGGTAATTACGATATCAGGGCTTGCCTGGGAATCTTTACTATAGGCAATGATAAATTCATTTCCAAAATCACCCGGGCGCATTCGCGGGGTATTAGCTTGATTAAACTTGCCTTCCTTATTAATCAGGCCGCTTTTAAGCATCTGGGAAATAATATCAACATAACCGGAACCGCAAATCCCTACTGCCTTTGTGCCGCCGATTACATCAAAACTAACATCAAAATCCTTAGGGCTTATCTTTACATTCTGTATCGCGCCCCTGCCGGCCCTTATTCCGCAACTTAACCCGCTCCCCTCAAAAGCAGGCCCCGCAGAAGCAGCAGCGCTAATCAAAAATTCACGGTTACCAAGAACAATTTCCCCGTTTGTGCCGATGTCGATTAACAGGGATAATTCTTCTTCCATATCAATTCCGCAGGATAAAATCCCGGCACAAATATCCCCGCCTACATAACTAGAAACCCCGGGAATACACGATAATAGCCCGCGAGGATTTATTTTTATGCCTGCTTCTGCTGCCCGGATTGTCGGTACAAAATTAGCCGTAGGCACATATGGCTCCCTTCTAATATAGGTCGGGTCTACCCGCAGCAATAGATGCACCATTGTGGTATTGCCTGCGCATAAAACACAATTAACATCATTAAGGTCAACCTTATTATCCTTAGCTAAATCCTGAATCATTTCATTCATCGTATCAATAACTGCATGATGAAGCTTTTCTAATCCGTCTTCTTCGCGGGCATAAATAATCCGCGTAATAATATCGCTGCCAAAACTTGCCTGCTTATTATAGGTCGCCATTGTTCCCAGGATTTTCTTTGTATTCAAATCAACTAATTGGACAGAGATTGTGGTTGTTCCGATATCAAAACAAAGCCCATAATTCTTTTCTGAAGTATTGCCTGGCTCAATCAGTACAATTTCTGCCGTACCATTGCGTTTCCCCATGGTAACGGTTACCTTCCATTCTGAATCGCGCAACAGCTGTCCGAGGCGGCGAATATTAACCAAGCCGGTCTGCATTATTGAAATATGATTAACCCTGCGGATCTCGCGGTACAGCCTTTCCAGGTCGCTTATTCGATCAGTATGGTTAGGGGGCAATAATTCCAAATATAATTTTGTCGCAAGCGGCGAATGTACAAAAATATCCTCTCCCAAGATTGAAGCAGGAGGCTCTATTTCTTCTGCCTTGGAATAAAGCCCTTTTAATCGTAAATCTACCCCCCCTTGGTTTAGCTTTTCAAAATCCAACCGCGACTCCTGAGGAATCAAAACCCCTAAATCACCCTGAATCAAGGCCTGGCAGGCAAGGTAATAACCCTGCTTTCTCTCTTGGGGGCTAAACCGACCGGAAGGCTGGCTAATAACCTTGCCTTTCTTGAGGATTACTTTGCAACGCCCGCATACGCCATCCCCGCCGCAGCTGGAATTAATATGAATACCCGCTGAAATAGCTGCAGAGAGTATTGTCTTGCCTTTTTCTATCTCAACAGTTTTATTATCCGGATGAAAGGTTACCTTAAATCTTTCCATATCTTTATCTGTGAAACGCGGATTTTTTATGGTGTAGAAAAGTATACCCTTACGGACATAAGTAAAACTTTTCTAACCACTGAAAATCGCCAAAAGATCATCACCGAGGGCGATTTTCTTGAATATTTTTCAGGAAGCGCGGAATCCCCGATGCCTCCTTGGGGCCGACAATAATCTGCCGCCCGGATTTTTCTTCTAAATCACCGCTCATTACCGCCACATATCCCGGAATAATCAGCTGGTTATGAGAAACCATGTCTTTAACTGCGAATTTATCCAGAGAAGCCGCAACTGTTTCAGCGGTAAATTTTTCAGCTGCCCAGGCAGTTAAAACCGACATGCCCTCGGTATCAACAACAATAATATAAGAAGGGGTTTTACTTGCCTCCACTTCCCCTAAGACCGTATAGTAACTAAGCGAGAAATTCGTAGTTACCAACACCGGGGATTTATGATTAACATTGCCGACCGGATAAACCTTAGGCTCAACCTGTAAAGGTTTCTGGGGGTCTGTATAAATATTCTGCCTTAAGGTTAGTAAGGTTAAAACTTCCCAGGGTTCCTGCCCCTTAATTAAAACTATACCGGCATATTTCACAATATAGGTTGCCGCCTTAAGAATTTCATTAAACCCTCCGGCGCAATCATCAACCATTGCTAAAGACGGAAAACCGAGGTTGCGGTCAGACCGCAAGAGAGCAGCGCGCCGAATTTGGGTTAAATCCCAAAGCTTCTGGGCGATATCCTTTTTACCCGTATCCAAAACCAGTTCTTCTATTCCCTGCTTAACCAATCCTTGAGTTATCCCGGATAACTCACTTAGATCCGGCGCCGAGACCACAAACGGCACCTTAAATTCGCAGGCAAGCTTGCTAAAATCCTTAAGATTATCCTTATCTAAACAATAAACCAATGGCCTGCGGGAAGAAGTTATTTCCAATGCCCCTTTTTGCGCCTGAGGGTCCCGGCTAATTAAAACCAGCCCTAAGGCAGTGTGTTCTTTAACCAGCTTTACTGCTTCAATAAATCTCGCTGCATCCGAGCTCTGCCTTATTGCAACCAAATTGGGGCGCAGCATACATCCAACCCGTTCAAAATTGGAAGCATTAATTCGATTAATAATTTTTAAAATCTCTTCGTGATTAAGATTATCTTCAATAATAAATCCCAAACCGCAGGGGTGATGAAACTTCTCTTCATGACGAAACATTACTGTTTCGTTGCCGATCTCCAGGCGATCATCCCCTTCGCCGATTGTAACCAGCTTTATCGGCGGCCGATTAGCAGCATTTAAAGCAGAATTGGCTTCTTCAGATAGATAGGGACATTTCTCGGGTGATACCTGCCGCTTGGCTAATTGCATTGCAAAAGCAAGACAAGTAACAAATCCGCACTCTCGACAATTTGTTTTTGGTAATAGCTTATAAATATCTAATCCGGATAGCGCCATATCAAATAAGGCCCGGAATTATCGAGCGCGAACGCCCATAAAACCTAGGCAAATTTTTCCCGTGCTCTAAAAACCCCCTATTGATAATTAGGGCTTTTAAGGCAGGATTCAATTGCAGGCAACGATTAGCTCTTGCCACCCTATAAATTTAAAGGTGATAAGCTGCCTGCCTATTAAAGTTTAAAAAGTTTATCGGATTTTTCCCTGTATAGTTGTTTTGCTAACTTCTCTGATTGATTGTGAGTCTTGGCTTGCTTTAATCTTTGAATAAGTTCATCCCCAAATTTCAAGGTAATTTTTGTTTGATTAAGGCGGTTATAAAATTCCATTTGAATCCGGGAACCATTTAATTTCTCGATGTTACCCTTACCATAGGTTGCCCCGGTAGACAGCTGTAAACCGTCAATAAGGCATGACCTGGGCTTCTTGCCAACGCCGCGAACCTTAACATATAGACCGAAGTATCTTTTACACTTAAGGCGTTTGACTGCCAGCCCCCCGGCTAAAATACCTAACACCAAATAAGGGCCTAAGTGGCCGTGAAATTTTATTGCTTCCCTTAATCTAATTCGATTATATTTCATTTCTCGCGCCTAACCTAAACAACCGGCATCTTAAATATTACGCAGGGGGTTATTTGTTTATCAAGCTGGCAAAATAAGCAGCGCCAAATCCATTATCAATATTTACCACTGATATGCCCGGAGAACAACTATTAAGCATTGTCAATAAAGGCGCCAGCCCGAAAAAATTCGCACCATAACCAATGCTCGTGGGCACGGCAATTACCGGACAAGCAACTAATCCGCTTACAATGCTGGCTAAAGCCCCTTCCATTCCGGCAACAACAATGATCACCCGGCATTTCCTTAATAAATCTACTTTTGTTAAAACCCGATGCACGCCGGCCACGCCCAGATCATATAACTTAAGCACAGGATTCCCCATCACCTCCAGGGTTGTTGCCGCCTCCTCGGCTACAGGTATATCAGAGGTACCGGCACAAACCACGCAAACCATATTATTTTTGCCGGAAGAATATGCCCCCTGCCTGCTTATAGATAGAGGCCTTGACTTAATGTAAGCCACTCGCCCTTTAGGATTATATTTTAATCGGGGATATGATTTTTTAAGATATGAAAAGATTTTTCTATCTAAGCGCGTAAATAGCAAGGTTTGCTTTTGCTTTAATAAAACCCCGGCGATTTTTTTGATTTGTTCTTTTGTCTTACCCGGACAATAAATAACCTCGGGAAAACCGCGGCGTTTTAACCTGTCTATATCAACCTCGGCAAAATCACCGGCTTTGACGCATTTATTAGAAGCCTTGGGCATTTGCATTCTTTATTATACAATTAAAACCTGTTAATGATTGCTTTTATTGTCCGGGCATTAGGTAAACAAACAAAAATTATATTTATGCCCAGGCTAGAGCCTAAATATAACGATAAGCATTGCAATAACAACTAATAATGACAGAATATAAAAATCATTAAAATAAAAAAAATCCCGCACTTTTTCCACAAGACTAACCTTATCCCCGACTTGAATCACATGAGAAACTTTCTGTTTTATTGCGCGTATGTGCTCGGATTTAAACCTTAAATATATACCGCCGATTTTATAGGCGGTAATTTCCCCGCGCTCAGCTAAATCAATAACATCCTTCTCGGCAATGTTTAATTCCCGAGCAACATCCCTGATCGTCAAAAGTTTATCGTGTATCATATTAAAAATTACCCCCCGCGCGTTTTAAGGTTGTATTATACAAATGAACACCGAACCAATAAAGCAATCCAGAGAACTCGCTTTTACCCCTTAGATTATTTATGCTTTAGAAATTTTGCCCCCTGCACAAAAGCATAAAGCTTTCTTCAAGGACCGAAAAGCGTATTTAATTTATGGTATGGAATTTCAAAAATAAATTCCAACCACTGAAAATCGCCCAAAAGTTATCCTAAAGGATAGACCTTCCTATTTCTGTTAAAGGAATGGTCTAATCACAAAGTGATTTTCTTATTGGATTTTCCTAAAGCTTATTTTATCGAATCTTACCGCTAGCTATCCAGCTATCGATATTCCTGCGTTCGAATTTCCAGCTATCACCGTCTTTAATGCCGGCAATTTTGCCTGAACTAACCCATTCGGCAATTGAACTTAAATCAACCTCCAAATAACGGGCTAATTCTTCGGAAGTTAGAAGTTCATGCAGCATATGGCACCGGCCCTCAAAGATTGCCCCTTCGGCAACACTTAATTTTACCGGATATATCTCTGCTTCTACAATCGCCGTAGACAGCAAAACTAACATTGATTTAGTGATAATCTTGCCCCTGACCTTACCGCCGATAATAATATTATCCCCGGTTATATCAGCTGTCACCGTTGCGCTGGAACCGATAGTCAATGTACCCCTTACTTCCAGCTTGCCTTCAAATTTACCATTAATGCGCAGGTTAACAGGGTCCTTAAAGATTAAGCTACCTTGCATAGACGCATCTACATCGAGAATCTTTTCCTCACCCCTCCTCTTCAACGCCATATCCACCCCCCCTCAATAAGCACGTAAGCTGCTGGCACAGCTAGCCTGCCATGCACCATAAGTGCTGATTGCCCCTGATTACGCCGCCGGAAAAATAGATAAATTTGCTTACAGGGGTAAAACTGACTATCCAACTACCCGGATTATCCTCTTTAAATACACTGGTTAACTAGCAATATTCAAGCTTATTTCGAAATTACCCGTTCCAGTTCCCTTAAGAAAAAAAGTACGGTTATCGCTAAAATAGCGGTAATCAGGCTTGCCAGATAAAACCCACAGCCTATTCCCAGCCCAATCGCAGCAACAAGCCAAAGCGTAGCAGCGGTTGTTAAACCCTTCACCACTTCCCCGGCACGAATTATTGCCCCTGCGCCCAAGAAGCCAATACCGGTAATCACGCCGGCTGCAATTCGCGTCGGATCCAAAGAAATGCTCTCCTTATATATATCAAAAACATATAAAGATGTCAACATGATAAAGCAGGAACTTAATGAGACTAAGATATGCGTGCGCAAACCCGCACTACGGCGGGAAACCTCGCGTTCAAAACCAATCATCCCGCCGGCAATTATTGCCAAGACTAAACGCCCAATAATCGTAACCGGAGCAATCATTGATACCTCCTCTAATAAATGCCTAATATAATTAATTATTTACTATAGAGTATCCTAATCCCGCAACCATTACCGCATTATCAGTGCAAAATTCCTTAGGCGAAAAATATATATCCAAATCATTAATCTTTGCTGCTTCGAGAAATTTTTCCCTTAATCGATTATTTGCTGCTACCCCTCCACCAATCACCAGCTGATTTATATTTTTTAGCTTGCAGGCTAAAAGCGACTTCTTAATCAAGGCATCAATAACTGTTTCCTGAAAAGAAGCGGCGATATCGGCAATTACCTTCTTGTGGGAATTTTGCTTATGCCTAAACACAGGAATATTTTTCTTTGCATAATATAATACCGCAGTCTTAATCCCGCTAAAACTAAAATTTAATGGATTTTGCGTATTGCTGCAGCTGAATCTTATTTTTTCGGGATTGCCTTTCTTAGCCAATCTTTCAATAACCGGCCCACCCGGATAACCTAACCCCAGAATGCTGGCCACCTTATCAAAAGCCTCCCCGCAGGCATCATCCTGAGTTAACCCGAGCAGTTTAATTTTTGAAAAATGCTTAACATAAAATAAGCTTGTATGCCCCCCGGAAACCACTAAACCAATAAAAGGAAAACCAGGTTTATTTTTGCTGAAAAAACTTGCATAAAGATGGGCATCAAGATGGTTTATTTGAATCAGGGGTATGTTTGCTGCAGCGCTTAAAGCCTTAGCAAAACAAGTACCCACAAGCAGGGAGCCCGGCAGTCCGGGCTCTTTAGTCACCGCAATCAAATCTATATCTTTTAAGCTTACCCTGGCCTGATTCAGGGCATCTTTTAAAACAATGCTTATCGTCTCTAAATGATGCCGGGAAGCAATCTCTGGTATTATACCTTTATAGCGCTTGTGAAAATTTAAACTTGAAGAAACAATATTAGAATAGACCCGCTCTTTATCGCCGACTAAAGAAACTGCGGTTTCATCACAGGAGCTTTCAATACCTAAGACCAGCATTTTTTAATATCCGTTTTTTGATTTCCCTAAACAATTATTTTCTCGCCCGTAATTGCTTATCCCTATTTTGCCCTGTATATCAGAATTGCCCTTAACACATCCATTGCCCGCATTAATTGACTGTCAGTTAAATAGTTTTCCGGCATCTTTTTCTTTAAAGCATCCGCGGCTTCTTCTTTTTCCAGTTCTTGAAAAATATCCCTGGCAAAACCATTCTCTTCTTCCGCTAACTGAATCCGGCCTTCTTCAACTACGATATCCGGAATAACCCCCTTGCCGTGAATAACCTGGCCCTTGGGGCTAAAATATTTGCTTGTGGTTAATCTAATTGCCGACCCGTCATTTAAGGGGATTACGCTTTGAACCGAACCCTTACCGAATGTTTTTGTGCCCAAAATAATTGCCCGCTTGTAATCCTGCAAGGCAGCAGCAACAATTTCGCTGCCCGAAGCAGAACCCTGGTTAACCAAAACAACTAAAGGCAGGCTTGTATCGGCATTTTTATTAAACGAAACAAACTCCATATTTTGATCGGCTTTACGCCCGCGGGTAGAAACAATCAATTTTCCCTTTTCAATGAAATTTTCAACAATCTTTATTGCAATATCAAGTAATCCGCCGGGATTATTGCGCAAATCAAGGATTAAGGCCTCCATGCCTTGTTTTTTTAATTCAGCTACTGCCCTGGCAAAATCATCTGAAGTATTCTGGCGGAATTCAACAAAACGAATATAACCGATCCCGTCACCTAATATCCGGGCATCCTTTATATCCTTGATTTTAATCACCTCGCGGATAATTTTAAATTCTAAAAGCTTATCTTCGCCCGGCCTTAGGATGGTCAAATTTATTTCGGTATTTGGCCTCCCGCGCATCTTTTTGACTGCTTCAATAAGTGTAATATTGCGCGTAAGCTCTTGATCAATCTTTACGATATAATCACCGGACTTTATCCCTGCCTGCCATGCCGGCGTATCCTCAATCGGGGTAACCACGGCTAATAAGCCGTCCTTTATTGTTATTTCAATGCCTAATCCGCCGAATTCACCGGTTGTATCTACCTTCAACTCATTATAAGTATCCGGATCCATGAATTGGCTGTGGGGATCTAAAGAAACAAGCATGCCTTCAAGCGCACCATAGATTAAGCTTTTGGAATCAATCTCATCCACATAATCATCCTGGATGATCGCAAAGCCATCAGAGAACAAATTTATGTCGCGGTATAAATTATCCTTTTGGGCGCGCTTATCCTGTGAAATCGCCAACGATGCAACAATAACAAAACTAACCGTAATTAGAATTAAGACTGAAAATTTAAATATTCCTTTGCGCATATTGCGTCTCCTTCTTTCTTTTTAAGATTTTTCGGATAGCCTTTTTTTTAGAATTCCCAATACCATTTTGGGGTTTGCTTTGCCTTTAGATGCACGCATTACCTGTCCGACTAAAAACATAACTGCATTTTCCTTGCCCTTCTGATAATCATTGACTGACCCCGGATTGGCCTCGATTACCTGATCGATAATTTTATCTAAAACCCCTGTGTCGGAAATCTGTATAAGATTATCCCTTTGAATAATCACTGCCGCAGATTCACCCGTATCAATCATTTTGGTTAAAACACCCTTTGCGGCAATATTGGAAATTTTTCCCTCCTGAACCAGCTTGATTAAACTTACTAAGTCCAGGGGGGTAATATTTATCTGTGTAATGCTTGAGTTATGATTATTCAACTCCGAGAGCAGCGGGCCGCAAATCCAATTGGCGATAATCTTTGCTTCGGGGTAAAGCTTAAAGCAGTTTTCAAAAAAATCCGCTATTTCCTTTTCTGATGCCAGAAGATTAATATCATATGCCGAAAGTTGATACTCCTCAATAAAGCGTGCCTGCTTCTTTTGCGGCAACTCAGGCAGCTCGCCTAATAATCTCTTTTGCAATTGTGAATCAATTATAAGGGGGGGTAAATCCGGTTCAGGAAAATAACGGTAATCCTGCGCATCTTCTTTTGTGCGCATCGAATAAGTTGCCTGCTTCTGCGTATCCCATAATCGCGTTTCCTGAATTATCAGTTGCCGATTGCTTAATAATTCCACCTGGCGTTTAATTTCGAAATCCAAAGCAGTGCGCACGCCGGCAAAAGAATTCATATTCTTTAACTCTGTCTTTATTCCTAATTCCGATTCGCTTTTTTTTCTAACCGATATATTGGCATCGCATCTCAAAATCCCCTTTTCCATATCGCAGCTCGATGCGCCCAAATAGCGGATAATCTGCTTTAAGGTTATCAAGTACTCATAAGCCTCCTGCGGTGAATTTAAATCCGGCTGGCTTACTATTTCAAGCAGCGGCATGCCGGTTCGGTTAAAATCAACACAACTGCAATCCAAGGCATGAATCAACTTCCCTGCGTCTTCTTCCAAATGCACCCGTTTAATATTAATGCGCTTTATAGTATCATCCAGCCGTATATCCAAAAAACCATCCTCCCCTATAGGTAAATCATATTGCGATATCTGGTAGTTTTTGGGTAAATCCGGATAAAAATAGTTTTTACGGTCGAATTTCGTGAATTCCGCAATCCGGCAGCCCAATGCTATAGCCACAGTTATCGCATATTCAAAAGCTTTACGGTTAAGCACCGGCAAACACCCTGGCAAACCTAAGCAAATTGGACAAACCTGAGAATTCGGCTGGCTGCCGAATTCAGTCAGGCACCCGCAGAAAATTTTTGTGCGGGTCTTAAGCTGAGCATGAACTTCTAAGCCAATAACTGCTTGATATTCCACTGCTTCTTGCTGCCTCATTATTAATTCTTGATTTTTAGAACCCCTTTTGATGCTCGGCCGATAAATTCGGCTTCCTAAGATGCCATTCGGTATTCTGCTCATAGGTATATGCGGTACGAAAAAGCATCCTTTCATCAAAGTTTTTTCCCAAAATTTGCAGGCCCGCCGGAAGCCCAGACTTAGTAAAACCGCAAGGTATTGAAATAGCCGGAATACCGCTTAAGTTCGCGCTAATCGTATAAATATCAGAAAGATACATTGCTAAAGGGTCTTCTATTTTCTCGCCGATTTTAAATGCTACCGTAGGGGAAGTCGGCGCAACAATACAGTCAACCTGATTAAATGCCGTATCAAAATCACGCTTAATCAGGGTTCTCACCTTCTGGGCACGCAAATAATATGCCTCATAATATCCGTAAGACAAAACATAAGTCCCCAGAATAATCCTGCGCTTTGCTTCCTGCCCAAAACCATCGCCGCGCGTAGCTTTATACATTTGGATCAATCGATTATCCCTGTTATCGCCCTCGGCATTGCTTCTTAAGCCATATTGAACCCCGTCAAACCTGGCTAGATTGGAACTTGCTTCTGCAGTCGCAATAATATAATAAACCGCTACGGCATATTCACTGTGAGGAAGGCTGATTTCTTCTACCTTAGCCCCTAATTGCTTTAATTTATCCAATGCTGCTAAGGTAATTTCTTTTACCTCCCGGTTAATCCCCTCGACAAAATATTCGCGGGGAACCCCGATCTTTACCCCTTTTATATCATTAACCAAGCTACGGGTATAATCCGGAACAGGGATATCTACAGAAGTAGAATCAAACGGATCAAAACCGGCAATTGTCTTTAAAATCAATGCGCTATCCTGAACATCTTTTGTGATTGGCCCTATCTGGTCAAGGCTGGAGGCAAAGGCAATCAAACCAAAACGTGAAACCCGTCCATAAGTCGGCTTAAGCCCAACTACCCCGCAGAAACAAGCCGGCTGCCTTATTGAGCCGCCTGTATCCGAACCTAATGCTGCAATTGCTTCATCTGCCGCAACAGCAGCGGCACTGCCTCCGGAAGAACCGCCGACTACCCGCTCTAAATCCCAAGGATTACGTGTTGGGCCAAAATAGGAATTTTCAGTTGATGAGCCAAAAGCAAATTCATCCATATTACTCTTTATTTCTAAAATCTTAGCCCCTGACTTAATCAACCGCTTAATTACCGTAGCATCATATGGCGGCTTAAAACCTTGCAATATACGTGAGCAACATTCGGTATTGTAGCCCTTAGTGCAGATATTGTCCTTGATTGAAATAGGAATACCCTGCAGGTCACCGCTTCTTTTATCCTGCTCATTGGATTCAATGCCATGCGCATCATAGCGAACATAAGCCCCAACCCGGGAATCAACTTCTTTAATTCTATCCCAGACTGCCTGAAGAATGTCAGCAGGGGTTGCTTGTTTATTTCTAATTAATTCTCTTAATTGATGAACAGTAAGTTCATTTAGCCTTGTTTCTTTTCTCATCGTAAATTCACTGGCAGCATTTAACCGGTAGACAGGGCATCGCCTTTATATCAACTATCAAATAATAAATACGAAGTTTTCTAACTGGATAAAACTACTCAATTACCTTGGGGACGATAAAGAAGCTATCTTTAGGCGTCGGCGCATTCCTTAATGCATCGTGATTATTTAAAGATTGTGCGGGTTCATCTTCACGAAATACGTTATTAACCGGTAAAATATGGCTGGTTGGCTGGATTCCATCTAAATTAAGCCCTTTTAATTTATCAATAAAGCCAACAATATCCTCAAGCTGACGCGATAATAAATCCAGCTCCTGGTCACTGAGCTTGATCCTTGCCAAATGCGCAACATATTTTACCGTATCTTTATCAATTGCCATAACTTACCCCTTTAATTTTGACTAATAATATCATTCTTTATCCGGGAAGTCAATACATTCGTATATCCCATTGAACACCTGCGGTATTGATGTTGAGCGAATGACCGCTTATCAAATTCAAGGGAATGAGTCCTGAGCGAGACCGATAAGCGGTCGAGTCGAAGGAGCGAAGCCGAAGCGCAACACATTCGTATATTCCATTGAACACCTGCGGTATTGATGCTAAGCGCAATACATTCATATGCCTCATTCGTAAGATGGAATATCAAATGGCTAATCGTATGTTTTTGCCCTTCGCTTCTCTCGGGACTGCATTAACTAAAGGTTAATTTTATATTTTTGCTCTCCAGCGCTGAAGTCTTTCGCCGTGCGCTACGGTTTACTCCTGATTACGGTTAGACTTACCGTTTATCGCGTCCTTCATTTCGTCGTAATTCCTTGCGCACATATGCCGAAAAACTTCTAATGCGCTTTCGACCAAAACCATACAATTAACCTTTAGCTTGAAAGAAATAAACCTGCTTCTTTAGAGCGAATGTCGATTTTAGCCAAAGCAGCTTGAGCAAGCGAGGGAATCCAAACGTGGAAAGGTTCGGATGGCGAGGATGTTTGAGCTCGTCCTAAGCGTGAGCCCGACGAGCGAGCGGTTCGACAAGTGGTTCGACAAACTCACCATCCTTCGAACCATCCTGAGCAACGTCGAAGGGCTCACCATCCTTCGAATCGTCCTGAGCGACCGAAGGGAGTACTGAGCGAAGCGAATGTGCGAAGCCGAAGGATTCCGCAGCCACCGAGATTGCGAAAGACCT
>JBDRHJ010000086.1:0-7586 GCA_043816835.1 Candidatus Omnitrophota bacterium | reverse complement strand
AGTATTAGATACGGTCCGTGGCTTTCTCCTTTTCATATGCCTCTAAAACTCGCTTCTGCAGATATTCGCGAAATGATTGGGTTATTGGATGGGCAATATCCTTATGCTCGCTTGAGGTATTCTGCATCTCGTTTCCGCTTATCGGGCGCGGGGCTAAAGGAAGCTGGCCGCCGCATTGATTGCAAAATTTGGAACGCATCTCGTTTTTAAAACCGCATTTTGGACAGGGTTGTTTTATTTTGCGTGAAGGCATAGCAATAAAAGGGCCGCTAGTGCCTGCGATTACCTTGATATTTCTAACTACAAAAGCATTATCAAAGGTAACTGTTGCATAAGCCCTGAGCTTTTTGTCTGGAGATTCTTTTAGGAATATTCTCACCTCGGTAATTTCCATTTCTTCCTCCTCATTGATTGTTCGCCTCACTCGCTCCCAATATCCTACACACCCTTCTCTCTACAGTAGGACCATTGTGGCAAGATTCTGATGCCTTATCTCCTTATAGCTGCCACGTTGTTGCGTAATTAAAGCAAACTAACTGTTTTGTTTCTTTCGCCTGTTTTTCTAAGTCTTGCGAAAGAGTCTATACCGTCTTTACTACAAAGACGTCCCAGGTAACAAATTTACTGAGCTGTCCCGCTATTGCATACGCCTCCTTTCGCGAAGGAACTAAACCAAATACAGATGGCCCGCTACCGCTCATTAAAATCATCTCTACCCCGAAATTAGAAAGAACAGATTTTACCTTTCTAATAACCGGATGCATGCTCATGCTAACCGGCTCCAAGGAATTAATCAGCAGGCGTTTTAATCCCGGAAAGTCTTTACTCGACAATGCTGACTTTATTATTTTAACCCTCGATTGGGGAATTGTCAACCCCGCATCTCCTTTTAATATTGAGATCGATATTTTTTTTTGCAATCGAGAGGCATTTAAATCCCATTTTTTATAAGCTAAATAGCTTGAAACCTTAACCCGGGGCACAACCAGAATATGCCAAAGCTTAACCGGCAATCTTAAAACCTTAATTTTATCCCCGCGGGAAACAGCCGAAGCAAAAGAACAATTATATAAGAAAAACGGGACATCTGCCCCGATTTTACCGGCAATGCTTACCAGGCGCTCCCTTTTAATCCTTAATCCCCAAAGTCGATTAAGCCCCCCTAAAACTGCAGCCGCATTGCTTGATCCGCCGCCTAAGCCTGCAGAAATGGGTATTTGTTTATCTATGCAAATCTCAACGCCTTGCCGGATCTTAAACTCTTTTTTGAATTGGTCTGCGGCCCGATAGGCAAGATTATTACACCCGCGCGGAAGGCAAAGTTTAGGATTGGATAAAACTATCCTTATTCCTTTGTTCGAAGGCAGGGTCTTTAATCTAATCTGATCACAAAGGCTTACCCTTTCAAAAAGGGTAAAAATTGCATGATATTTATCTGGCAGCCTCCCCAGGATTTCCAGGTATAAATTTAACTTAGCATAAGAGGCTAATTGGAGGCTTTTCACGAGATTAAATACTTCCTAGCGGAACAAAAAATGCGCTGCCTTTATAATATCCTGAGAAGTTAACCCGTATTTCTCTAAAAGTTCTTTGGGGGGCCCTGATTCGCCAAATTTATTTTTTATCCCCACGCGGGCGATTTTTACCGAACAATCCAAGGTTTTTGACTCATCAATAGCGCAGGCAAGGCCGCCGGCAATAGTATGCTCTTCACAAACCACTATACGCCGCGTCTTATCTGCGGCGTCAATTATCGTATCAACATCCAACGGCTTTATGGTATGGACATTTATTACCTTTGTCTTTATGCCTTCTTTTTCCAAAACACAAGCAGCATCAAGGGCAGGCGATACCATCAACCCGCAGGCAATCAAGGTAAGATCAGTGCCCTCTTTTAGAATCTCGGCTTGGCCGAGCTGGAATTTCCCTTTTTTTTCAATAGTAGGAAATTTAGACCTTCCCAGCCGTATATAAAATGGCCCCGGATTATTCGCGGCAGCAATAACTGCATCACGTGTCTGCGGACCGTCACAAGGAACAATAATCTTCATGTTTGGGATAATCCGCATAAGCGCAACATCCTCCAATGCCTGGTGGCTGGCCCCGTCTTCGCCTACTGTAATACCGGCATGCGTAGCAACAATCTTAACATTAAAATTATTATAACAAACTGCGTTTCTTACCTGGTCCCAGGCGCGCCCGGTAGCAAACATCGCAAATGTAGAAGCAAACACGGTTTTTCCGCAGCTGGCAAAGCCGGCAGCGGTTGCGATCATATTCTGTTCCGCCACCCCAAAATTAAAAAATCGCTCAGGGAAAGCCTTATTAAAAAACTTGCTTCGCGTTGAGCCTGATAAATCAGCATCCAAAACAATGATATCCTTGTTTTCCTTGCCTAATTCAACAAGTGTTTTGCCGTAAACATCGCGCTGATATAAATAATCCATTATTAAATTACTATATTGCTAAATTGTTTTATTGTCTAAGTAATTTGACAATTTAACAGTTTAACAATATATCATTCTAGCTCCTTTAGGGCTATCTCTGCTTCCTGCGCAGTCGGCGCCCTGCCGTGAAAATCAACAACGTTTTCCATAAAAGAAACCCCCTTGCCTTTTACGGTGTGCGCAATAATAATCGAAGGTAAACCCCGGGTATCCCTGGCTTGGCTATAAGCCCGAAGAATATCTTCTATGTTATGCCCGTCTATTTCAATAACATGCCAGCCAAAGGCACGCCATTTATCGCATATCGGCTCCAAGCCCATTATATCCTCAATCTTGCCGTCTATTTGAAATCGATTATAATCCAGGATAGCGCAAAGGTTATCGCATTTATAATGAGCCGCAGCCATCGCCGCCTCCCAAATATTGCCCTCCTGGGTTTCGCCGTCCCCCATAAGGACATAAACACGATAATCATCTTTATCGATTTTTTTTATTGCCAAACTCATTCCCAGCCCGATTGATAATCCCTGGCCAAGCGAACCACTAGCTACCTCCACCCCGGGTGTGCGCCGGTCAGGATGGCCTTGAAGCAGAGAACCCAGCTGCCTTAAGGTCGAGAGTTCTTTATGAGGGAAATAACCTGCCTCAGCCAATACCGCATACCAAAGCGGGCAGCAATGCCCTTTAGACATATGAAAACGGTCGCGCCCCGGCCAATTCGGCTGTTTAGAATCATGCTTTAAGATTGGTTTCCCGTCGGGGTAATTTCCGAAAAAAAGGCAGGTAATCAAATCAGCCGCAGAAAGGCTGCCCCCCGGATGGCCGGAACCGGCACGCGCCAGCATTTGGACAATCAAACGCCTAATCTGTTTTGTTTTATTTTTCAGTCCTTCGATTTCTTTTTTTGAGTGAGTCATTTATACTTTTCTAATTTTTCCTTAACCTGCGGGTTTGTTTCGGAATCGATATCTAAAGACCTTTGCCAATTTTCTTTTGCCTTGATAAGGTTATTCCCTTTTAGATAGGCATCACCTAAGTGTTCATAGATTAGCGGGTCAGATAAAAACTGCACTGCTTCCTCTAATTTCTGAATTGCTTCCTGGTATTTACCCTGCCTGAAATAAACCCAGCCCAAACTATCAATGTATGCCCCGTTATTAGGCTCATAGGATAAAGCCTTTTTAATCATTTGCTCTGCGTCTTCTAAATTAATTGACTCATCGGCATAAACATAAGCCAGGGAATTTAAGGCATCGGGATAATCAGAATTAAACTCGAGCGCAGCCTTAAATTCATCAATTGCCTCAGGCCTCCTGCCCTGCAATTCATAAATGTTGCCGAGATAAAAGTGCGCCTCAAAATCAGAAGGGGCAACATCCAAAATAAAACGGTATGTCTTCTCAGCATCAGAAAGCCTGTTTTGCTGAAGATATACCTGGCCTAAGCTTTTATGTATCCGGATATTCTGAGGATAAACCGCGAGGGCACCTTCTAAGGCTAATTCATACTCATGGGCTGCTTGATCTAATTTCCCTTGAAGGGAATAAATTAGGGCAAGGACTGTATGCGCCTCAATAGATATGGATTCTGACTGCTCTAACCCGGCAGAAGAATCCAGCTTTATCGCGCGCTTTAATTCAAAAATTGCCTTCTTGAGGTTATTTTGTTTTATAAGGGCGACTGCCAGGTTTAGGTGAAGCTGCGGGCTGTTAGGGTCTGCCTTAACTGCTGCCTTATAATGCCCAACCGCCTCATCCAAATCATCCAAACGTTCGTAGATACCGCCCAGGATATAATGCGACAGGGTTTTTCCTATTGCCCTATCCTTTGCCTGTATTTTTGTTGCGCTTAATAAGCAGGCTAAAAGAATAAGAGATAAACTTATGCTGACGCGCCGCATTGCCAAGATTAAGCCCAATCCCTCTTTTTCAAATGTCTGAGTTTACGACGCACCTTTTTACGCTTGTGCGTGCGAATTTTTTTTAATTTTCTCTTCCTACCGCAAGGCATTTCTATTCACCCCTAGAATATTAATAAATTACTTTGTTTAACGAGTATTCGATTATTCCCTCAGCCCCGGCAATTTTTAATTCCGGAATTAATCTGCGCACCTCACTCTCATCAATTACCGTTTCCAGGGCTATCCATCCCTTAGTAGTCAAGCACGAAATTGTCGGTTTCTGTAATGCCGGCAATTTAGAAACCACCTTTTTTAAATCCTTTTCCCTAAGATTCATCTTCAAGCCCACTTTTGTCTGGGCAGCAATCGCACCCTGGAGAAGCAGGACTATCGCCTTCATTTTACCCTGCTTAAAAGGATCCTTATAAGATTGTTTATTTGCAATAAATTGCGTCCGGGATTCGCAAACGGTTATTATTTCCCTTAGGTTATTCGCCTTAAGGCTCCTGCCGGTTTCAGTCAATTCAACGATTGCATCAACAAGTCCGACGGCGACCTTAACCTCGGTTGCGCCCCAGCTGAATTCCACATTTGCCTTGATTTTATTTTTGCGCAAGAACCTCTTGGTTGCCCCAACCAACTCTGTGGCAATGCGTTTACCGTTAAGATTGCGAAGTGATTTTATGGGAGAATTATCCGGAACAGCCAAAACCCAGCGCACCGGCTTTAAACTCTGCTTGGAATAAGAAAGTTCAGATACCCGGATTACATCAGAATCATTCTCAAGTATCCAATCGGCTCCGGTAATCCCGCAGTCCAATGCCCCTGCCTGGACATAGCGCGACATCTCCTGAGCACGCAAAAGAACCGGCTCAATCTGCGGGTCATCAATAGAAGGCAAATATGAACGCTCGGAAATGCTTAAAGAAAAACCTGCATTAGCGAATATCCGGAAAGTCTTCTCCTGCAAACTTCCTTTGGGTAAGCCTAATTTTAGTGTTTTACTCATAGGGTAATCCCTGCCTGACACCTGGGGTTTCTTGCCCTTTTTTAACTGTAAACCCCGTTAGAGGATTCTCTCTAATCCCGTTAGAAATTTTATTTCTAACGAGGCTAACGGTTTGGGCTGACCCCGTTAGAAAGGAACTTTCTAACGGGGCTGACGATGGCATTAATGGTTCGACGCTACTCACCATTAATCCTGAGCTCTGTCGAAAGATTAAACCGCCGTCAACATCTAAATCTTTCCCGCCACCGAATTCGTCGGTGGATTTCTCTGGCGGGGTAAATAAAAGCTAGCCTCCAGCTGCTCTAATTATCCTAACTAAAAGCGATGTTATTATACAGAGTGAATATTCTCTTGTAAAGTAAAAAAATATGTTTATAATATCTAATTATGTTTAGAAAATTACGCAACAAAAAGGTAGCCAGGAAGATCTGGATAGTTTTAGCAATCGTGATTATTCCTGCCTTTTGTTTTTGGGGGGTAGGCTCTGCGCTGCGCGACAGAAAGGAATCCGGCTTACTGGCAAAGGTATCCGGAAAAACAATCAATACCCATGAATATGTAAAGAATTACAAAGCAGTCAGTAATCAGTACCTGATCCAGTTGGGGCAGGAACAATTCCGGCAATTGCGGCAATACCTTAATCTGGAAGCGGCAACCTGGGATAGAATCGTTTTGCTCAGAGAAGCCAAGAAAAAAAGAATAAACATAAAAAACCAGGAAGTAGTAAGCGCGATTAAACAATACCCCTTCCTGCAAACCGAAGGCAAGTTTAACCCGGTGCTCTACCAGGAAATGATTACCTATGTATTTGGTACTACGCCGCGTGAATTTGAAGAGGAAATCCGTGACAACCTGATTATTGCCAGGCTTTTTGAAGAAGTTACCCGGGATATTGCGATCGAAGAAAATGAAATCAAAGAAAGTTACGATAAAACCCGCGAAGAGATAAGCCTGGAATATATTCATGCTTCCGTCGATAAATTCCTGGACCAAGTTTCTCTCGAGAGCCAGGAATTGCTTGATTATTATAATAATAATCCCGAGGGGTTCAGGAAGCCATTATCTTATAATCTTGAATATATCGAGGTGGATGACGAAAATAAAGAAGCTATAGATAAAATCGCCGAGATGCTTAAGCAAAATAGCAGCCTGCAGGAAGCAGCTAAAAATACCGGATTAATCATTTCCGAAACCGGGCTTTTCAGCATCGACGAACCGATTCCTAAGATTGGCTGGTCAACCGAAATCTTAAAAATCATTTCCAAGCTTAAAGCCCAAGGCAATCCCTGGCCGCAACCAATTCAGTCTGACACAAAAATTGTCTATTTTATAAGTCTAAAAGAAGAAAAACAATCCTTTATTCCGCCTTTTGATCATGTAAAAGAAGGCGTTAAGCAAGCATTGCGCCGGGAAAAATCCGGCCGCAAAGCCGAAGAAACGCTACAAACCTGTTACCAGGAAGGCATTGTTGATTTTACCGAGAGCGCCGAAAAATTCGGCCTGGAATCAGGCCAGACTGAATTATTTAAACGCCGAAGCTACGTAGAAGGGCTGGGGGATTCCAATTTATTCTTTGAGGCAGTTGAAAACCTTCAAAAAGAAGAAATCAGCCAAATAATCAACACCGCCTCCGGATTCTATATTGTTAAACTTAAGGAGCGCGTTAGGCCTGCCGAGGAAAAATTTGAAGAGGAAAAAGAGGGATTTGCGGCAAATCTCTTGGAAGAGAAAAAACAAAATTATTTTACTGAATTTATCGCTGAATTAAAAAGCCGCCCAAATACATTTATACACTTCACAAAATAACCCGCCATTAGCATCGCACTAAAACAAAAAAATTCGCTTCGCTAATAAGGCCCTTCCTTTCCCGCTGCCCAATAAATATTGTCTTCGGCGGGATCCCGTTCTGCGGGAAAAAGGTATAGGAAGGCCTATCCTTTAGGATAACTTCTAACACTGATACACACAGATTTTTTAGAGATTCACACAGATTTCTCCGTTAATATCTGCGTGTATCCTTCTTTTATCTGTGTTAATCTTATAATTTAATATCTCTTACTATTCCTGCCTAAGGATTTTCTGCAGCTTATTTTGGCTAAAGGATTCTACTGCCTTACCCGTAGATAAAGTTAGCGCCTCCTGGGCGATTTTTCTCGCTTCTTCAATCGTTACCGAACGGATTATATACTTTATCTGCGGAATGGCTGAAGAAGGCATGCTGAATTGATTA
>JBDRHJ010000085.1:0-3982 GCA_043816835.1 Candidatus Omnitrophota bacterium | reverse complement strand
TTCCGTATTAAAGAAGACTCTGACCAATTATTACTGCCCAGGATAACTATCTTTTTATCAACAATAATAATTTTACCATGGGTAAGCACAAAAGGATTATCGTAATATGCTTCTATGCCTTGTTGCCTTAAATAAACAAACAAGGCATCATTCTTGCCCTGCCTTTCCCATTTTTGGCTTTTTTCCCGTTTGCCGGTAAAATAAATATTCTGATCCAGAATTACCCTTACCTTAACCCCCCGTTTATGCGCCTCTATCAGCTCTTGGACTAATTTACTCACAGCAGACTTATTATCTTCCGGATTAAAACTCACAAGATACATTGCCATATCGATAGAGCCCTCTGCATTCTTAATCGCTTCCCTAACCTTGATAAAATAGGTATCACTGCTTAAAACTTCAACCCTCGCAGGATAAGGGCCTTCTTCGTGTGCCTCTTTAGCGCTATCTTTAGCAAAAACAAAAGAATTAAAAATCCCCGCGTTAGCGAGGTTAATCAATAAAAAGATTACCGATAATATTATGATTTTTTTAAAGGTAGCCATTCTTTTAAAAACAGCTTGGGCAGGATAATCACCGCCACAGGGATAATGCCTGGTTTAATATCGGAGGAAGGAGGATTCGAACCCCCGAGGGTCTTACGACCCTAACGCTTTTCGAGAGCGCCCGTTTCAACCACTCACGCATTCCTCCTGATTTCAATCTATTTTGCGTCAATAATCTTTGCCAATAAACCGCATATGCAATATAAGGACATGCCCAACAAGCCGGCGCAGATTAGTATAACCCCGTGCGGCCTGGTAGGGTCGACATTTGTTGTAAAAATTCCGCTAATAATCATAACCAAGGCAAATAAAAGCGGACAGATAACATAACTAAACCTATCAAGCTTTGTCAAACTCACCTTCCACCCCCCCATTAAATGATGAAACAAATATGGCAAAATTCAAACACCCTGAATTATGAAGATATTATATAACAATAAATTGTGACAATCAACGTTTTAACTATAAAGGGAGAGCCATTTATTGCGGCTCCCCCTTCTTCCTTTTTCTTTATTAGTTTGCCTAGGCCTTAATCCGAAGGTAAAAAATCGAACAATTTCTCAAGCAGAGACGGATCTAAAGAAAGACGCACCTCTTCCCCGAATTCAATTGCATGCAACTCAGTGAGGCTAATGTTATATTTCTCTGCGATTTTTTCATGTATTTGCCGATCCTCCTCATATGTAACCCCGTAAGGTAGCATATCATATTTTTCATCCAGTTCATCTAAAATTTTACATTCTTGCTCAAGGTCTACAATGCTTCCGTATTTAGCAACATCAACAAGAATATTAACAACCGTATCAGCGGTAAAGCTATATCTAACTCCTATTTCCCTGCAGATTATGTTGAATTCTTCTTCGTTTAGATACCAGTCCGATGCATGCCATTTTTCTGCGGCTTCATAGAATATCTTCCAATCCTGATCTGTTAAATTGCGGCAATTGGCAATAGATGTAAATGAAATTAAGCTTAAAAAAATTACTGCTAAAATAAACTCCTTTTTCACCTTTTTCCCCTTTTGCAATTATACCACCACAGCCCTAAAATTGCAATTGAGCTAGACAACACTGCCTACAACATAAACTAATTATTTTATAAAAAAGGGACGGCTCCTTTTAGGAACAGTCCCTTATTTTTAAACCGAAAATTGCTAAGATTAAATCTCTGCTTCTTTTACTAATTTCCGGTAATAATCAACACACACCTTGCAGGTGGGATCCTTTTCTTTCCACTGCGGATGGGCTTTTTTTATAAGGCCTATAATATATTCCTCTGCCTTTATATGCATCATCGCATGCTTTTTGTTTATCATCCTCTGGCAAATTTGGCACTTGTATTCTTTTGACAAACTAGCTGAAGTTTTCTTCTTCATTGCTTCCTCCTTGTTGGGTATTATATCACACAACTTTAAAATGGGAAGCAATTTAGATAAACAAAAATAGGGGCGCCTGGCAAAGAGGCGCCCCTAAAAACTTGCTATGCGCACAATTTGCCGTCCCGTATCTTAATCACCCTGGTCGCTTTCATGATATTATCAGGATCATGGGTAACCATGATTACGGTATGGCCCTCTTCTCTTAAGGAATCAAATAATTCGAGGATTTCATCCCTTGTTTTGCTGTCCAGGTTTCCCGTAGGCTCATCAGCATAGATTAATAACGGCTGATTAACCAATGCCCGGGCAATAGCCACCCTTTGCCGCTGCCCTCCCGAGAGCTGGCCCGGAAGATGATTGCCCCGGTCAGCTAATCCCACACGATTGAGCACCTTTTGCGCACGCTCCCTTTTCTCTTTTTTTGAAACATCAACAGCTGCTAACGGCAGCATAATGTTTTCCCGGGCGCTAAGATAAGGAATCAGGCAAAACGACTGAAAAACAAACCCGATATATTCGCTTCTAAAACGCGCTAATCCTTCGCTATCCAACTGGTCATAAATCGAGATATTATCAACCGCCACCTTTCCGGATGTCGGATGATGCAGCCCCGCCATAATAGTCAAGAGCGTGGTTTTTCCGCTTCCCGAAGGGCCGCACATTGCAATAAAATCCCCCTTATCAAGCGAAAAGGATATATTTTCTAGCGCCTTAACCTGATTACTGCCCTGATGCCCGTATATTTTTGTTATATCATTAATTTCAACTAACATTTTCTCATCTCCTGAATTAGTAATTATTAATAATTTTTACCGGATCAATCTCAGCCGCAGAATAAGCAGGATAAATCGTAGATACTAACCCAAGAATAACTGCGCTTAATATGGTTATGCCTATCATCAACGGGTCAAATACGATCAGGCTCCTGTCTATTCCGGTTAAGGGCGGCAGCAGAAAATAGGTAATCGCATACCCAAAAAAGCTCCCGATTATACCGGCGGCCAAACTGATAATAAAGGCTTCAATCAGGATAATCTGCATAATATGCTTTTTCATAAAACCGATTGCCCGGAAGATTCCCACCTCATACTTTCTCTCGGCTATAGAACCCATCATTGAAATAAACACCAGTATGCCGCCGATAAGTATGATTACCGCAGTAACCGTAACCGCAAATTTCTCAAATTGCTCTACCATTACCATCTTCTGCTTCATCACCTGCTTTATTCCCCTGACATTAGTTTGCGGCAATACTGAAGATATCTGGGTTATCAATTTATCAATGGGGCAATCAGAACACAGGGCAGATACTTCAATTAAGGATACCTTACCTTCTTTATTCAGAATCTCAGAAGCCGTATCCATCCGGGCAAAAACCATTTCATCATCCTGGCTGCCCGTAGAAGCAAGAACTGCCTTCACCTGCAATTCCCTTTCGCCGATCAATACATAGTCATTTGGCTTAAGCCCCAGTTTTTTTGCTGCTTCTGCGCCTAAGATTAATTCATCCTTGGCTTGCGGCAATTGGCCGTTGAATTCCCACCATGACTTAATTTTAATCTCCTGCTCAAAATCAACGCCGATCAAAAGGACATCGCTTTCCTTGCCGTTGTTCTTCATTGACACAGCGCCAAGCAATTTTGGCGATACTGCCCTGATATTCTTCCTGTTGGGAATCGTATATATCTTTTCAATGTCTGAGTTATCAATCTCCCGCACATTGGCTACGACACCGCTCACATTTATACCGCCGTAAGAAAGCATGAGCTGGTCGGTTTTGGGCATAATTACGATATTCGCCCCGTATTCATCAAACTGCGATTCTATCTTGTTCCTCTGGCTTTGTATAAACGTAAAAAGGGTTAATACTGTCGCGCACCCCAGCACCATTGCCAGAAGCAAAAAAAGTTTTTTGCTTTTTTGCTTTTTTAAGCTGGAAAAAGCAATATCAATTAAATTCATCGCTAACCTCCGATTATTATCGCGTTATTTTAAATCGCTTAGGGAAAACTAAAAAAACTTACTCCCCTCATAAATATCGGATACGTTAATTACCAAC
>JBDRHJ010000084.1:0-3589 GCA_043816835.1 Candidatus Omnitrophota bacterium | reverse complement strand
AATAAGCCAGGTTAGTTGTTTTGCCTTGTCTAGAATTAAATAAACCTCTTCTTTCTTCGCTCAGCGTCGATTTTTTCCCGCTTTTGCAGGAAACGCCAAAGGTCTTTGACGGACTCAAACATCCTCGCCATCCGAACCTTTTCACGTTCGGATTCCCTCACTCACTCAAGCTGCTTTGGCTAAAATCGACATTCGCTCCAAAAGAAACAGGTTTATTTTCTTTTATAACTAAAGGCTAATTGTATGGTTTTGGCCGAAAGCGCATCAGAAGTCTTTTGGCATACCGCTTTCCGTACAGTGCGCAAGGTCCACCTTCGCTTTTTTTAGCTTCGGTGGATCCGCCGAAGCCAGAAGGGCGTAGGCGGAACTTACGACGAAATGAAGGACGCGATAAACGATAAGTCTAACCGTAATCAGGAGTAAGCCGTAGCGCACGGCGAAAGACTTCAGCGCTGGAGGGCAAAACCATACAATTAGCCTTTAGTTATAAAAGAAAATAAACCTGTTTCTTTTGGAGCGAATGTCGATTTTAGCCAAAGCAGCTTGAGTGAGTGAGGGAATCCGAACGTGGAAAGGTTCGGATGGCGAGGATGTTTGAGTCCGTCAAAGACCTTTGGCGTCCCTCGTATCTTATATAATTTAGTCCAGGGGAAAATCGACGCTGAGCGACAAAAGAACAGGTTTATTTTTAACTGGCAGCATTGCTAAACCATGATATAATATTTAGGATGAAGAAAAATATTCTCTGGTTAGGCTTAATATTTTTATGCGGCTGTGCTTACTTCGGATACCTTAAGGATCCTTTTGTTGATATCCCGAATTTCTACCGGATAGATGAAGTAATTTACCGCGGGGGGCAACCCAATGAAAAGGGCATAGAAAAACTGCACTCCTTAGGCATAAAAACCGTAGTCAGCTTAAAGGGGGGGAACGAAAAACCCCTGCGCGAGAAACAGCAATTAGAATCCCTGGGCATAAAATTCTATAATCTGCCGATGAGTGTTTACCAACGGCCGACCGACGAACAAGTTCTTACATTCCTGGAAATACTGTTAACCCGCGATAACCAACCCGTATTTGTGCATTGCGAAAGCGGCAGGGATAGAACCGGTGCAATGATTGCGATATACCGGGTACTGGTTTCCGGAAAAACCATAAAGCAGGCTTACAAGGAGGCAAAAGGGCTTGGCTTCTGGCCTTACCACGGAGACGCAGAACTTAAAAATTTTATTCATCAACTTAAGGATAAAAAAATCTATTTTGAAAAAGTAGCGTTTCTGCGCGCGCAGCCAGAAAATCTGAACGAACCCGAAAGGCAAACCACCCCATGAAAAAATTTAGCAAAATTACGGTTATAACTGCTCTAATAATGTCTGTCTTCTGCTCTCAAACACAGGCTTATTCAGTAAGGCACCACCTGATAAATATGGGCAAAAGCCTGGTCGAATTAACCTTCTCGCCGTTATATGGGGCGTTTGTTAAAGGCCCGAAAAACATAAAAGAAGCGTATGAATATGAAGTATACGGCAGCGAAAAACCGGAAAAACAGGGATTATTACGGAAAAAACTTTTCGCCTTCTGGCGCGCACCCGGCGAAGAAACCAAGGGATTAATCGACGGAATAATTGGCAGCACAAAGGCAGGCGGCCGGTTCCTTAAGGAATTTCTTTCTATTTTCTTCAGCGACTAAAATCAAACCAACCCACCTTTTATCTAATCTAATATTTGCCTTTTAAAACCCTTGCCTGGGTGGAATTTTATACAACTATATGCTATACTTTAATTAGGGTTAGATTTCAAAAAACTTTCCGCATCATAATTTAGGGGAAAACAATGCCTTCCGCAATAAAGAAAGTTCTAATTTTGGCGTCCCTACTAATCTGGATAGCCCCCCTCTACGCACAAAACAGTGACAAAAATAATGAAGCTGCCCAATTCATACTCAAGAAAGATTCCCAATCAGAAGAAGATTTAACTAAAACCCCTGCCCCTGAACCTAAAGATAAAAAAACCACAAGCCGGTTTTTAAATTTTGTTAATACAAATGCATATGCTGCCAATGTCGATGAAAAGGAAGAAAAAAGGATTTTAAGAAAAAAATGGAAAGAGGCAATCGGGGTAGATATCTTCTATCCTTATTTTACCGCTAAAAGGGCAGAAGAATGGGTGAGTGACCGAACGAGCATGAATTTCCGCAACATAAAAGGCCGCCCAAAACTCGAAAACAATCAGGCAAAGTATATCTTCAAACTAAAATTCTAATCCCCCTCCCTTTTTCGATAATATCAAGGCCAGAAACTAAGCCTTTGGTATATTTTTCGACTATTTTTTCCGGTAAGCCTGAAGAAATGATTCGCAATAGATTTGCTTATTCAGGATTAACTCGGCAGTAATCAGGGAATCGATTAATTCTTTATCCAGGGGGTCTAAAATAGCAGCGTCCAATCCCTTGGCTACTGCCATAGTTAAAAATATCCGGTTAACCAGGCTTCGCTGTTCTATTGCCTGCGACACATTGCTTAAACCAACTACTGTCTTGGGCGGGGGCTGAGAAATAATCTTAAATTCAGCCAATGCGCTTAGGGTGTCTTCCAGTTGAGCCTGAGCAACATTAACCGGCAGGACAACCGGATCAATATAAAGCTCATCAACCGGAAACCCTTTTTCCTGGCAATCAGCAACAATCACCGCAGCTAATTCCAGGCGCCTGTCTTTATCCTGCGGAACCCCTTTTTTGTTCAGGGTTAAACCAATTAAGCCGGTTTTATATTTTAAAGCCATAGGAACAAGGATATCTAATTTTTCCTTGTCTGCTGAGGTTGAATTAATAATTGCCTTATTTTTGATTACCCTTAATCCTTCCTCAATAACATTGGCCTTTGTGCTATCCAGGCACAACGTACAATCAACAACCTCCTGGACTGACTCAACAAGCCAAACCATATCTGAAGCCGGATTACGCGAAGCAGGGCCGCAATTTAAATCCAGGGCGCTAGAGCCGGCATTAACCTGCTCCTGGGCAAGGCGTTGAATCACGGTTTTATCCCTTTGTTGTATTGCCTTCCCCGCCTCTTTATACATACCATTAATCAGTTCGCCGATAATAAACATATTAATCCCTGCCTCCTCTCTTGAAGCTTATCCATTAAAAATCTCTGGCTTCTTTTTATAGGCCCTCAAAAATGCCTCAACTACATTGGGGTCAAACTGAATACCGATATTGCTTTTTATTTCTTTACAGGAATCCGGCAAACTCATCCCTTTGCGGTATGCACGGTCTGAGCTAAGCGCATCCAAGGCATCGGCAACAGCAATAATCCTGCCCTGCAGCGAAATCTCCTCCTTCTTAAGCCCCTTTGGATACCCCTTGCCGTTATAGAATTCATGGTGATCCCCGATCCCATGAATAAACCTTTTTGAATGAAGAATTGAATCAACAATCTTTACCCCGATTCCCGGATGATGCGTAATTATCTCTTGCTCTTCCAGGGAAAGCTGTGCCGGCTTAATAAGGATTGCTTCACTTATTCCGATTTTACCCACATCATGCAGAATAGCGGCTAATTTAAGGTCTTTTATTGAATCAGGT
>JBDRHJ010000083.1:0-5376 GCA_043816835.1 Candidatus Omnitrophota bacterium | reverse complement strand
TTAGACCACTTGTCTTTATCGCATAATCTGTGGCGGCACTTAATGATGTTTATCGGCGGCCAGGGTATTATCATTGTTGCTTTATCCTTTTTTGTACGTAGTCTTTCCGGGGCATTTAAGGTATATGTGGGCGAGGCAAGGGATGAAAGGGTTCTGCCTAATGTGGTTAATACTGCGCGGTTTATCTGGTTAGTAAGCCTTGTTTATCTTGTCATAGGCAGCCTTGCCCTGGCCTTTGTTGCTCAGGCCGAAGGAATACCTAAAGGCACTTCTTTTTTTCATGGTTTGTGCATATTCATGGCAGCATTTGATACAGGGGGATTTGCCCCGCAGTCGCAAAATATACTCTATTACCATAGCTTTGCCTTTGAGACAGTTACTATATTTGTAATGCTTTTAGGGGCGCTTAATTTTAAATTGCATTACAGCCTTTGGACCGGCAACAAAAAAGAGATTTTCAAGAATATCGAAACAGTTACCTTTTTTGTTAGCATTATGTTTATTTTCTTGCTCATTGCCCTGGGATTACAAAGGGCAGGGGTTTACCCTGAGGCGGTTGTTTTGTTCCGCAAAGGGTTTTATCAGCTGATTTCTGCGCATACCGGCACCGGATATATGACGATATATGCCAAGCAGTTTATTCGTCAATGGCCTGGCCTGGCTTTTATGGGGGTTATTTTAGCAATGAGTATCGGCGGCTCTACTTGTTCGACTACAGGCGGTATTAAATTATTGCGCATGGATATCTTTTTTAAGGCCTTAGCAGGCGAAATAAAAAGGATTATGCTGCCGGAATCAAGCGTATTGGTTCATAAATTCCACCATATTAAGGAAGTAGTTTTAGAGGACAAACAAATCCGCATTCATCTTTTAGTCTTCTTAATGTATGTGGGATTGTATTTATTAGGAACAATCATCGGATGTTTTTACGGCTATCCCTTATCAGAGGCATTATTTGAGTCTGTTTCTGCCGGGGCTAATGTTGGCTTGTCTTGCGGGATAACTAATGCCTCAATGCCGGCGATGCTTAAGATAACATATATTTTCCAGATGTGGGTAGGAAGGCTGGAGTTTGTTTCCATATTTACCCTTTTTGGCGTGTTGATTGCGGCAATAAAAGGAAGATAATGAGAAAAGTTGTCAGTTTTCAGTTTTCGGTTTTTAGTTTTCTGTCTTCTGCTTTCTGTCTTCTGCTTTCTGCCATCTGCCTTCTGTTCTCTGTTCTCTGTTTTCTGCCTTCTCTATGCTATGCTCAAGAGGTAAAATCCAGCATTGAGCTGATTGAGAATGGTAAAACCTATGACGGCCAGGAGATAGCCTATGAAGGAGAGGTTATCGGGGAAGTAATGAAGCGTAGGCAGGGCACCTGGGTTAATATCAGCGACGGGGATAATTCCCTTGGGGTTTGGATGTCTTCGGATTTAGCAGAAGATATTGAGCATAAAGGCAGTTATAAGGCAAAAGGCGATATTTTTCAGGTTAAAGGGGTATTTAATTATGCCTGCCTGATGCACGGGGGGGATTTAGATATTCATGCAGTTTCTCTGCATAAAATAAAATCCGGCTGGCAAAAACAGGAAAAGGCAATCCTTGCGAAACGCAATCTTGTAATTACATTATCGGTGATTTTATGTCTGATTTTAATTTTGAAGATCTTAATAAGCAAATAGAGCAGGATTTTGCTGATGCCTCTAATCCCGAGGCGTTGGAAGCCCTGAAGATAAAATATCTGGGCAGAAAGGGCGTCTTGGCCGGGCTTACTGCGCGTATTTCTACTTTGCCCCCGCAAGATAAGCCGCAGTTTGGGCGTGAGGTTAACCGGATTAAACAAAAGGTTTCTAGATTATTAGAGGAAAAGCAGCAAGGGCTTAGGGATGTATCTTCTCGCCTTGGGGCAATTAAAAAACACGCTAAGGATATTGATATTACCGCTCCCGGGATAGCCCAGGAATTAGGGCATCGTCATCTAATCACCCAGGTTATTGATGAAATTTGCGATATATTTATTCGCTTGGGTTTTGCGGTAGTAGAAGGCCCGGAGGTTGAAACCGAATATAATAACTTTACTGCCCTTAATATACCCCTGGAGCATCCCTCGCGCGATGTATTTGATACATTTTATCTTCAGCCTCAAGTTACAAGTCAGAAGTCGCAAGCTGTGGGTTCCGGCCGGTTGTTATTACGCAGCCACACCTCTCCTGTGCAGATTCGGGCAATGAAATCGCATAAACCGCCCTTGGCAATAATTGTCCCTGGCAGGGTTTATCGGCCTGATGCTGTCGATGCCTCCCATTCGTTTATGTTCCACCAGGTCGAAGGTTTTATGGTAGATACTGATATTACCTTTTCTGATTTAAAGGGGACACTGGGATTTTTTATCAAATCGATATTTGGCGATAAGATTAAGATGCGTTTTCGGCCACACTTCTTCCCGTTTACCGAACCGTCGGCAGAGGTTGATATATCTTGTATTATCTGCGGCGGCAAAGGGTGCAGTGTTTGCGGCAGAAAGGGATGGTTGGAAATATTAGGCAGCGGTATGATCCATCCCAATGTGTTTAAGCATGTAGGCTATGACGCAAAAAAATATACCGGTTTTGCTTTTGGCATGGGCGTGGAAAGAATCGCAATGCTAAAGTGCGGCATTGATGATATTAGATTATTTTTCCAAAACGACCTCAGGTTTTTAAGGCAATTCTAAAATCAGGATTAAGCGTTAAGGATTAAGTTTATTATAAGGTCCTGCCAATGTTTGTATGAGGTTAATGCCTTTATTACTTAATTCTTAATCCTTACGACATAATACTTAAAATGAAATTTACTTATAATTGGATTAAGAATTTTCTTGATATCAAAATTCCTGCCCAAGGATTAGCCGATAAATTAACAATGGCAGGGCTAGAGGTAACCTCTCTGGAGAAAAAAGGCGGGGATTTTGTTTTTGAGCTTGAGATTACCTCTAATCGTCCGGATTGGCTTTCGATTATCGGCATTGCCCGGGAGGTTGGGGCGATTACTAATTCAAAATGTCGAGCGTATAGCGTAAAGCGTAAAGCGGATAGCAAAACCCGCCTATCCGCTAAACGCTATCCGCTAAACGCTAAAACATTAAAAATAAATATTGAGGATAAAAATGATTGTCTCTTGTATGACGTTAAGATTATCACCGGCATCAAGGTTGGCCCATCCCCGGATTGGCTGAGTAAAATCCTGGAGTCAGTTGGGATGCGCAGCGTCAACAATATTGTTGATATTGCCAATTATGTGCTTATGGAAACCGGCCAGCCGCTGCATACCTTTGATTTGGACAAGCTGATTAATCTGCCAGCCGAGGCATTAGAAATAATTATAAGAAGGGCGAAAAAGGGCGAATCAATAACCACGATAGACGGATTAAAACGCGATTTAGACAGCAACAATTTGATTATTGCTTCTTATGCAGGCAGGCAGGCAGGTAAAAAATCCGGCAGCCCGATAGCGATTGCCGGGATTATGGGCGGGCAGGATTCCGAGATAAACGAGAAGACGACAAGTATACTTTTAGAAACAGCGGTATTTAATCCGATTGCTACCCGCCGGTCATCGCGGGCAGCAGGATTGTCATCTGATTCTTCTTATCGTTTTGAACGCGGGGTTGATTCTGGGAATGTAGAATTTGCTTCAATGCGGGCAACCGAACTTATTTTAAAATTAGCCAGCGGCGGGCTTGCTTTAGCCAAGACAACATCCAAACCAAAGGCAAAAAAGAAAATTATTTCCTTAAATCCCAATGAACTAAATCGCATTTTAGGCACTGACTACCGCCCGGCGCAGATAAAAAAGATACTTAGCTTGTTGTCTTTTTCGGTTAGCCCGGGCAAAGGTGCGTTAAAGGTAACAGTGCCTTCGTTTAGGTCAGACGTGAATCAACCGGTTGATTTAATTGAAGAGATGGCGCGGATTGCCGGATATGAGGGCGTCCCAATGCGGCTACCCAAGATTATTCCTCAGAATATAGAGATTTCTCCTGCGCAGAAAAAGGCAGGGTTTATTAAGGATATCTTAATCAGTCAGGGGGCAAATGAAGCAATAACTTATAGCCTCATAAGCAGGAGCCTTGCTTATGATTTTGGATATGCTGATTCTCAGTTAATCGCAGTTGCCAATCCCTTAACAAATCAACAGGAAGTTCTCAGGCCAAGCTTAATCCCCGGCCTGGTTTCCTGTCTCGGGTACAACCTGAATCAAAAACAAAAAAATATCCGGTTGTTCGAAGTCTGTAATAAATTTCAACTTGACCTTTCTTGTTTGGACCCTGATAAAGGGGCTAAGGTTGGTAGGGAAGAACTTTTCCTTGGCATGGTTTATTCCGGCAAAGAATTCAGCCTCTTAAATATTAAGGGAGCGCTAGAGCTTCTCTTAGAGTGCCTAGGGGCTGTTGATTTTGAATTTATCAGGATGCGTTCCGAGCATCCATTTTTCCAAAAAGAAATGTCCTTGTCATTATCGATAAATTTAAATAATAAATCTTCTAATTCCGGCGGGGAGGACAAAACAATTTGCGCTGATTTAGGCATGATTAAGTCGGGCATCTTAGAAAAATTTGATATTAAAGATTTTGTTTTTGCCGCTGAGTTAGATTTGGAAGTGCTTCTTACCCAGGCCCGAAACACACAGAAAAAATATCTTCCCCTTCCGCTATATCCGGAGATAGTACGGGATATAAGCGTTATGCTTAAGCGCGATATATCTATCGGGAGCATAATTAAAAGAATAGAGACAGAAAGAATTCCTTATCTTGTTAAAATTGATTTAAAAGACCAGTATTTAGGCAAGCAGATTCCTGCCGGTTATAAGGGAATAACCTTATCCTGCGTTTATCGCGCAAGCGATCGCACCCTGACTACCGAAGAAGTAGAAGCCACCCACCAAAAGGCCGTAAGCATCTTAGAAGATGAGTTTTCTGCCCAGCCCAGGTAAGATAATTATTCGGCGCAATCAACAAATACACCATTTTTAAAAAATACTTGCATTTTTTAAAAAATATATCATAATATCGGTGGTATTAATATCAGTTATTTACCACATTATCTTGTGGTATAGTCGAATATGAAATCAACCGTTGCCGGCAGCCATGGTTTTGCCGGTGAATCGGGAGATTCCCTGGGAGAGGGGCCGAACATTGAAAACAATTACCCAGCAAAATAATAAAACAAATATTAAATCTGATGCAAAAGAAACCGCCTTTGGATTTGAGTTGCTTTTGGATTTATATGATTGCCGCCCGAATGTTTGCGATGATTTGACTTTATGCTATCAGTTCCTGGATGAGATCGTTGATTATTTAGGCATGGAGAAGCAAGCCCCGCCGAATATTTTCCGTACCGATGGCCTGCG
>JBDRHJ010000082.1:0-8294 GCA_043816835.1 Candidatus Omnitrophota bacterium | reverse complement strand
GAGGCTGTTTCTGAGCATATCCTTAGCCCGATTATTCAATCCGGGATAAACTGGATAGTTACTGATGAGGCAATGCTTTTTAAATCCCTAAGAAAGAAAAAACGGATTACTTCTTATCTTTATCAGCCTTGGCAATTAAAGAGAAAAGACGGGATGCTCAATATTGTTTTTCGCGACCGCAATCTTTCTGATTTAATCGGTTTTGCTTATCAGGGGCTTAAGCCGGAAGATGCGGTGTGGGATTTTACGAATCATCTTAAGAATATTGCCCGCCATTTTAAGAATCGTAATCCCCTGGTAGTTGTAGCATTAGATGGTGAGAATGCCTGGGAGTATTATAAGAATGACGGCTGGGATTTTTTAAGTTTGCTTTATCAGCAGTTATCGGTTACCGATTTTTTAAAGACAACTACGGTCTCTGAATACTTAAGGATGTTTCCCGCGAAAAGAAACATTTCTTATCTTAAGGCAGGTTCATGGGTTGATGGCAATTTTAATAAGTGGATTGGTTCGGATTTAAAAAACAAGGCCTGGGATTATCTTGTAGAGGCACGGCAGGAATTATCCGGGCTTCCAGACGGCCTTGAGCAATCGGTAATCGATTTAGCGCGCAAGCAGATTTCTATTGCCGAAGGCAGTGATTGGTTCTGGTGGTACGGTGATACAGATGATGATATGTTTGATCAGCTCTTCCGCATGCATTTAAGTAATTTTTATTCCTTGATTAAAAAAGAAATTCCTGCCTACCTTAAAGTCCCCCTGCAATAAAATTCCATTCGTTTCATTACAATCATTTGAAAACATAAAGCTGCTTTTTGTTCAGGATTATCTTGAATAAAGTCTAATTGTATGTTTTTGCCCTCTAGCGCTGAAGTCTTTCGCCGTGCGCTACGGTTTACTCCTCATTACGGTTAGACTTACCGTTTATCGCGTCCTTCATTTCGTCGTAATTTCCACCTACGTCCTTCTGGCTTCGGCGGATCCACCGAAGCTAAGAAAAGCGAAGGTGGACCTTGCGCACTGTACGGAAAGCGATGTGCCGAAAAACTTCTGATGCGTTTACGGCCAAAATCATACAATTAGCCTTTAGCGTTAAAAGAAATAAACCTGCTTCTTTTGGAGCGAATGTCGATTTCAGCCAAATAGATCTAACGGATGACTTCGGTTTGTTTTGAGCGGGGCATACAGCACCATCTTCCATTAATGGAAGATGGTGCTAATGCCGAAACAATGTGTTTCGGCGGCGGAGTCCGAAGCGGGCCCCGTTAGAGTCGAAGCCTCTAACAGGGCGGGCATGGTTTGTCTTGTCTAATATTATCTCCAAGAGCAAGGGCGAGCATTGAGTGAACCCATTCCGCCTTGCTCAGGGGCGGTTTTGCCTCGCTGGGGCAAAACAAACGTCCCCGCGAGAAACAAGACCGAAGGCATCCGCTGTATGTCTCTAAGGAAAGGCGGTTTGGATTAGGGGTTGTCGTCGGGTATGATGGTGCATGAATCTATTGACAGGACATACGTTTTATGTTATATAGAAGACATGCATAGGAAGGAAGTTTACGAGCATCTTGCCCAGATTTATCTTGGTGCCTCAAATAATAAAAGAAAAACCCCTATTCAAAGAGCCCCGCTTTTTAAATACCTCTTTGCACTCAGCTTGATCGTAATCGCCAGCCTGGTTTTTGTTTTAGGCAACGTTTCCCGCAATCAAAGGCCTGCCGTAAATAAAGAAATCGCCCTGGTTATTGAGCCCGGGCTTACGCAGATGAATTTTGATTTTAATCTTGCAAAAAAAGAAATATTACGATTTGATCTGGCTGGATTGAATTTGGCAGAGTATGAGAGTTTAAAATTCCTTGCCCGCAAGGTTGACGTTTCAGGGAATCTCCATTTACACTTAGGGCTTCGCAACAGGTTGGGTGAAAGTTCTGAATTTTATTTAAAAGACATTTCCGGGCAATGGCATGATTTTAAGATTGCGCTTGCGGACTTTAAGGGTATTACCGAATGGTCTGATATGGCAGAATTGGAATTCGTAATTGAGGCATGGAATACAAATGCCAAAAACGGCAAGCTTTATATTGATACAGTTCGCTTTCTAAAATAGTGCCTTAAAAAAGCTCACGCTAAATTTATTAATTAATTTGTCCTTTAAAAAAAGGAAAGGGGGAAAGATAATATGCGAATTATTACGATTGCTAATCAAAAAGGCGGTTGCGGCAAAACAACTACGGCAATAAATCTCGCCGCTTGCCTTGCCTTTAATAATCGCAAGGTTTTATTGATTGATATGGACCCTCAGGCACATGCGACCTTAGGCTTGAATGCAACAGCTAATTTAAGCATCTATAATGTTTTATCAAAATTAACCAGCACAAAAGCACAGTTGCCTGAGATTGTTGTTGAGATTGCAAAGAATTTTCACCTTGTCCCTTCAAATATTATTTTAAGCACATTAGAGCAGGAGCTTGCCGGGGAGATCGGGCGCGAGTCGCGTTTACTGGAGGCCTTGAATGAATTTAATCCCGGGTATGATTATATTATCATTGATTGTCCGCCTAATTTAGGGCTCTTAACCGTAAACGCAATAAGGGCAAGTTCGGAAATAATTATTCCTACCGAATCAAGCCGCTTTTCATTAGAGGGTATTAAGCAGCTTATTGATATTGTTGATTTAATCAGGGATAGGCTGAGTCATAATGTGAAAAGCCGGATTCTGGTGACTAATTTTGATTCGCGCCTGGCACATTCTTTTCAAATGTTTAAAATCATAAAAGAAAGATTTTCCGATAAATTATTTAAGATAATCATTCACGTTAATGTTAAATTAAGGGAAGCGCAGAATCAAGGCACCCATATTCTTAACTATAATAAATATTCACGCGGGGCAAAGGATTATTTTAGCCTAAGCCGCGAGATTATCAGTCAAGAGGGGCAATTTTCCCCCAGTGAACAGGAAGGGCAAGTTTTAGGGAAACAGGCATCCTGGTTATCCGAGATTATTTTTTCTTTAACTGTCCCGGATGCAAAAGAGGTATTTGTGGCTGGTGACTTTAACCATTGGCAGGCAGACACAAAGAGCAAAATGCAATTAGCTGATGACAATAAGTGGGTGAAACGGTTAGGGCTTAAGCCGGGTTATTATAGGTATCAGTTTATTGTTGATGGTAAATGGCACCAGGACCCTAAAAACCCGCATTACCAGGTGAACCCATATGGGTCTATGGATTCCTTGCTAAAAGTAGCTGCAGAAGACCCTAAGGATAATACCTAACAGCTTAATTTTCAATTTGTTATGTTGCTATTAGTCAGATAATTTCCTTAAAGCAATTATGTAAAATATAATTGACAAAGAAAAATCAGTGACCTATAATACTATAAATCAACACCAGCTTTATTTTGGTTGAAAGGGGGTGTTGTTTATTAGAAAAAGCTAAAATGGGCATTAACAGTGAGCGGGAGTGGATTAATAAGGTTTAATCTTTTTCAAAAAAGGAGGTGGGTAATGCAAGGTTTAAAGAAATGTTTAGTCCTGCTTTTGGTGGTGGGACTAGCCATCAGTATCGTGTCATCTGCGGACGCAGCAAAGATGACCAAGGGAAAATTAGAGCAGATTGCGACAATTCCTGTCGAAGGCCTAATTGAAGGCCCTGCGTATTGTACCACAGATGGAAATTGGTATTTTGTGGAAATTGCAACCGGTTGGGTTTCTCGGATTACCGTTGCGGGAGCCTATGAACGATTCTATGATATTGGTTCTCCGGGCGGATTAGGCCCAAACGGCATGGTTTGGGATGACCAGGCAAAGAAGCTTCTTATTGCTCATCGCGATAAGGGGATTTGCTCCTTGGATATTAGGACCAAGCAACTTGAAATCCTCGCTGATAATTATCAGGGCGAAGATTTTTTGGGCCCTAATGATTTAGTTTTGGATTCTGCGGGAAACATATATTTTACTGATCCCTGGGGAAGCAGCTTATCTAATCCCATAGGCCGTGTTTATCGCTTAGACCGTGTCACCGGTGAAGTAATGATGCTGTTTGATAATTTAGCCTTTCCTAACGGCTTAGCGATTTCTCCTGACGGGATGTATATCTATGTTGGGGAGTTCGGCGCCAACCGTTTATTAAGGGCGTTTCTATTTCCCGAAGGAAAAGGAACCATATTTCTTCATGTCTGCACTTACTTCAATTTTGGAGGCGGACCTGATGGAATGGCAATGGATGTTAATGGAAACCTGTATATAGCTCATTGGGGAATGAATGAGATTATTGTTGTTGAAGGTCAGCAGGGGCAGATTATTGATAGAATAATGCTTCCTGATGATAGGTCAGGCCCTACCCGCATAGCCTTTGGTGGCCCTGATAACAAACTGCTTTTTATCACCGAAACAGCGAAGAATGAAATCTGGACGGTATCGGCAAAGGAAGAAGGATTAGCTATACCGCCACCAAAGAAGTAAAAAATAGGGTTAGCAGTAGTAATGTTGATTCTATTTTAGCGAAACAAAGCCATTGAATTTTAATGGTTATGCCAAAGAAGCAACGTAGATAATTTTACGTTGCTTCTTTGGCAAGATTAAGGGGGTAAGCTTGAAGTTTAAATGCTCGCTTGTTTTGCTGTGTTTAGCGCTAAGCCCGGTTATTTTAAATAGCAATATTTATGCCCAAGATTTATTTGAGCCCGATCCCGGTTACGCTTTACGAACACGCGCCACAAAAAAAACAGATTTTCTGCTTTTTCCTTTAAGCGCCTGCACCGGCAGCGCAGAGGCAGCGGTTAGCTTTACTAATACCAAAGTTTATGTGTTGTCCCATCCGGCTGGCGGCGCATCCTTTAATAAAAATCTCTATGAAATGGCTTCTGGGGGTAGAACGCTAGCGCCGATTCAAGAAAACATGCGGACCTTTATTTATGTAATAGGGGGGTCGGCTGTATTGAATATAGCCGGCGAAGGGGTTGTTGAATTATCCAAAGACGATGCACTTTATATACCTGCCCAGGCAACTTATACCATTGAAAACAAGGCAAGCGAAGACTTTAAATTCATCGCAATTAAAAAATCCCCTAATCAAGATATTGAATCTAAATTTTTCAAAACCAAGCTTTCTGAGATTAACCCGGTACCCGTAGGAAATGACACAGGGTTTCTTCTGCGATTTTTAGGCAATGATTCGGATTTTCTGATTATTCACATTACGGTTATGCCCGGCAGCGGCAATGCCTTTATGGAGTCACACATAGAGCAGCACGGAATCTTTTTTCTCTCCGGCAATGGCGGCTATTATATGATTAAAGATGAAAAATACGATATCTTTCCGGAGGACTATATTTTTATGGATTCCTATGTGCCACACGGGTTCAGGTCAGTTACTGAACCGGTTTCCTTCCTGCTTCTTAAGATCTATCCGGAGGAATAAGCGGATAGCATTATTTGGCTTAATAATTAAAGTTTCGCATACTATAATATATCGTTTGATTAAGGAGAGATAAGATATGATGAAAAAGCATATCTCGTTTATTTTAATTGCCGTGCTGATTTTTGGGTATTGCGGGGCTGGATTTGCGGCTGGTGAGATACCCGATGTATTTATCTGCCAAAGCTATGGCAAGGATGATACAGCCGCAGGCTTAGAAATGGAAGCTGCGATGAATAAGAAATTAAAAGAGCTAGGCTATATCGAAGGTAAAAATATAAATTTTTACCACTTTTATATGGATACCCAGACTAAATATAAAGGTGAAGACAATATCAACATGCGCGCAGGGCTGGCATTAGAGGAGATTAACAAGATAGACAAGGAAGTGGATATTGATTTACTGGTTATCTTTGATGATAATGCCTTTAAATATGTTGCACTCCCTTTGGCAAAGACTAAATATAAGATACTTTTTAACGGAATGAATGTTTATCCGGAATATGATGATAAGGTTGTAGATTTTATGGAAACCCGCGAGCGGCCGGGGTATAACATTAGCGGGATAAAAGAGCGGTCAGTAAGTGAGTCTGCGGCAAGATTAATAAAGCTGATTGTTCCTGAAGCACAGACAATGGTAGTTCTTACAAATGTTAACTATGAGTTTATTGCGCAGATGGGCGATGAGCTTGAGAGCGATATAACCGATCATCCGGAAAACTATCCCTTTAAGCTCGTAGAATTCTGCCGGGTTAAATCCTGGGAAGAGTATCAGGCAAAAACCATTGAGATGGATGAGAGGGATGATGTAGATGTGGTTTTTCACTATTGTCCCCACGGTCAATATGATAAAAATGGCAAGGGGATTGGGTATGAGGAGTTTACTAATTTTATCGTAACTCATCAGACCCATAAGCCAGAATTTGTGGTTTGGACAGTTTGGGTACGTATGGGGTTTATATGCGGCGCCGGCGTTGACTTTGATAAAGTTGGTGAAAAGACGGCAATGCAGGTCGATCGGGTATTACAGGGGGAAAGCGTGGGTGATATTCCTATTGAGTTTCCGGGTGATTTTAACATTTCCCTGAATCTTGCCCGGGCCCAGCAATTGGGAATAGAGATTCCTTTTGAGGTTTTAGGGGGGGCAAAGGAAATTCATTTGGAAATGCTTGCGTATCCCGAATATAAGTATAAACCATAGTTTTATTGCGGACAGGTTAATTCCGTAAAGGAGAGAAATTGAAGAGATATTTTAGCGTATTTTTAGCGCTTTTGATTTTAGCTTGCTTTTCTGGTTTTGTCTATGCAGCAGGTGATCTGCCGGACATATTCGTATGTCAAAGCTATGGACAAGGTGAAGATGCTGCAGGGTTAATAATTGAATCCGGGATGATCGATAAGTTAAAAGAATTAGGTTATGTTGTCGGCGAAGATATAAAATTCTATCATTTTTTTATGGACACCCAGACTAAATACAGGGGTACGGAAAATATCAAGATGCGCGCAGGGCTGGCATTGGAAGAAATTAAAAAGATAGATAAGGAAGTAGGTATTGATTTACTGCTTATTTTTGATGACAATGCCTTTGAATACGTTGCCCTTCCTTTGGCAAAAACAAAATACAAGATACTTTTTAACGGAATGAATGTTGACCCGGAATATTATGATAAGGATGTAGATTTTATGGATACGCGCGAGCATCCGGGATACAATATCAGTGGGATAAAGGAGCAGTCAGTAACAAGAACCGGCGCCAGGCTAATGAAGATGATTTATCCTCAGGCAAAGAATATGGCGGTTTTAGCAAATGTTAGTTACCCGCACCTGATTCAGATGGCGAATGAGGTTGAGAAGGATATAATCGAGCACCCGGAGAATTATCCTTTGGAAATCGAGGGATTTTATCGCACTAAATCCTGGGAGGAGTATCAGCAATTAACCTTAGAGTTGAATAGCCGGGATGATGTTGATGTTATTTTTCATTATGCCCCTCATGGCCAATATGATAAAAAAGGCAATGGGATTAGTTACAAGGAATTTACTAAATGGATAGTTTCTAATCAGACTAATAAACCGGAGTTTGTTGCCTGGGCAGTCTGGGTAAAGTTTGGTTTTCTCTGCGGGGCAGGTACTGATCTTTATAAGATCGGGGAAAAAACAGGGTTACAGGTTCACAAAGTGTTACAAGGCGAAGATGTCGGCAATATCCCTATTGAATTTCCGCGGGATTTTTATATTGCTTTAAACCTTGCCCGGGCCCAGCAGCTGGGGATTGAGATACCCTTTGAGGTATTAGGGGGGGCAAAGGAAATTCATTTAGAAATGTTCGCCTATCCTGAATATAAGTATAAGCCGCAATAACCGGTCTTTTTGTAATCGGGTCAATTAATAATATGAAAAAGCTGATCGGATTAGGCTTAGCAATATTCTTAGTGATCGCAATGCCTCAATCGGTATTCTCCGAAGAAGGGCATTCCCCAAGAAAGGTCTTTATTGTTCATAGCTATAGCCCTAGGGAGATTCATGGCGGCATGGGGATAGAGATGGGCATGTTGGATAAATTAAAGCAGTTAGGCTATAAAGAGGGCAAAGATATAGAATTTTCGCGTTTTTTTATGGATACACAAACTAAATATAAAACCATCGAAGATGTCAAAATGCGTGCAGAAATGGCGGTAGCAGAAATAAAGGCGATAGACCCTGACATAATAATTGTTTTTGACGATAATGCCTTTGAGCATGTTGGCCTTCCTTTAGCTAAAACTGAATATCTGATATTGTTTAACGGGGTTAATCTCAATCCCGAATATTATGATGCGAAGGTGGATTTTATGGAAACGCGTGAGCACCCCGGTTATAATATCACGGGGATAATAGAACAAT
>JBDRHJ010000081.1:0-13518 GCA_043816835.1 Candidatus Omnitrophota bacterium | reverse complement strand
AGGAGGGAATAAATAGATTGACAAATGATAGCAATATGATATCATTATGTATTGATATATAAAGCGAGGTTCGTTTTTTTTGAGAAAGGTAACTTTAGAAGTGAAATTAATTACCAGAAATACCGATTACGCAATCAGGGCGCTTTTGTGTATGGCAAAAAAGAAAGGCTCAGTATCAGCCCCTGAATTAACAAATGATTTAAAAATACCAAAAGCCTTCTTGAGAATGATATTGCAGGTTTTAAGCGGAAAAAAGATACTTAAGTCGCAGAGGGGTAAAGGCGGGGGTTTTATGCTGGCGATTAAACCAAGCAAGGTATCATTGTTTAGTTTAATAGAAATATTTCAAGGCCCCTTAAGGCTTAATAAATGCAGCTTTAAAAATGCCGCTTGCCACAATATCAAGAACTGTGGGGTAAAGAAAAAAATCGATAATATCCAAAAATATGTTGTTAGCGAACTAAGGGGCGTTACCCTGGAATCATTATTGAATAATAGATGACGAATAAAGAAGTCTTTTATAAGATTAGCTATGGTATGTATGTTGTAAGCTCGAAATGCAAGGGCAAATTCAACGGCCAAATTGCCAATACTGTTTTTCAGGTAAGCGCAAGCCCTGCGCAGCTTAGCGTATGCATTAATAAGGATAACCTAACCCATGAGTGTATCCGGGAAAGCAAGATTTTTACAGTATCTATTTTAGGGCAGGATACGCCGATGAAATTTATCGGGCATTTTGGATTCAGGTCCGGCAGGGATTTAGATAAATTTAAGGATATGGGCTATAAATTAGGAGTAAACGGCGCTCCGGTAGTTATTGAAAATTGTTTAGGTTATTTAGAGTGCAAATTAACCGGCGATACAGATGCAGGCACGCATACCATTTTTATCGGCGAGATTACAGAAGCCGAGATCATACAAGAGGGTGAACCATTAACTTATGCCTATTATCACCGGGTAAAAAAGGGCATATCACCTAAGAACGCCCCTACTTATATTGAAGTAGGAAAAAGAAATATGGAGGATAGTAAGATGACAAAATATAAATGCACGGTCTGCGGATATATTTATGATCCTGAAAAGGGGGATTCTGATTCCGGGATTCTAGCCGGGACCCCGTTTGAAAACTTACCTGATGATTGGGTTTGTCCGGTTTGCGGCGCAAGTAAAGATAAGTTTGAAAAGGTATAAGTTAAGGAGGAATAGTTTATGCAAGTGTATCGTTGCCGTATATGCGGGGATGTTTATATTGGGGAAGCAAAACCTAAAAGCTGCCCGTTTTGCGGGGCACATGAATCTTATTTTGTTTTAGCAAAAGAATGGGAATTGTTGCATAGTGTAACTTTATCCGACGCGACTAAGGAAAATCTTAAAAAGGCATTGGACTTGGAAATAAATAATACAAATTTCTATAAGGCAGTATCGCAAAAAAGCAAGCATGTTTATGTTTCAAGCATGTTTAAGGGTTTATCCAAGGTTGAGGCAGAACATGCTTCGGTTATATGTAAACATTTACGGATAGAAAAACCGGATTCTAATTTAGGATTCGATAAGGCAGTTGACCCTTCGATAAACTCAGGGTCAACCCTGAGCGGAGTCGAATGGGTTGATTCTGATCAAGCGAATATAGAAGAGGCTAACAGAAGGGAAAGGGGCGCGGTAAAATTTTATGGCCAGGCGAGTAACCAGGCACCCGAAAAGGAAATTAAGGAGTTTTTTAAGGCCCTGACAGAAATCGAATCCGACCATATAGTATTAACTGACTAAAGGCAATTTTAGCCATAATTTTAAGGGGGCACAGGCATGACTAAATTACGGGAACTTTATCGGTGTAATGTTTGCGGGAATGTTGTTGAGATTACGCACGAAGGCGCACCTTCGCTTGTCTGCTGCGGTCAGCCAATGGTAAGGCTTGAGGCAAAGACCGAAGATATAGGCAAGGAAAAGCATGTGCCGGTGATAGAAGGCATTGACGAGGGAATCAAAATAAAGGTTGGGGGTATTCCTCATCCGATGGAAGAAAAGCATTATATTAAATTTATCGAGGTTTTAACAAAAGATAAGGTTACGCGCATAGAATTAAAACCCGGCCAGGCCCCGGAGGGTAAATGCTGCATACCTAAATCTGAAGTATTAGAGGCGAGGGAGTTCTGCACAATTCATGGTTTATGGAAAGGTAAGTAATATAGAAAAAAGGAGGGAAAGAATGGCTAGTTTAAAAGGGACAAAAACCGAAAAAAATCTTTTAGCGTCTTTTGCCGGGGAATCACAGGCAAGGAATCGTTATACCTATTTTGCCAGCGCAGCAAAAAAAGCAGGATTTGAACAAATATCAGCAATCTTTCTGGAAACCGCGGAGAATGAAAAAGAGCATGCCAAGCGCTTTTTTAAGTTTTTAGAAGGCGGTGAGCTTGAAATTATTGCAAGTTACCCGTCAGGGGTTATCGCTGATACGGCGGCAAATTTGAATGCATCCGCAGCCGGGGAAAAGCTTGAATGGACAAAGCTTTATAAAGAAGCAGAAGATACCGCCCGCCAGGAGGGCTTTAAAGAGATAGCCGATGTATTCAAGGAGATAGCAGAAGTAGAAGAGGATCATGAAATACGCTATAGAAAATTACTCAAGAATTTAAAAGAGGGCAAGGTATTCAAAAAGGACGCGGTGGTTAAATGGAAATGCCGCAACTGTGGTTATGTCCATGAGGGCAAGGAAGCGCCCCAGGAGTGTCCGGCTTGCGTCCATCCTCAAGGCTATTATGAGATTCTTTGTGAAAATTATTAATCGATGATTTTAGCGGTTAAATGAAAAGGAGGGGTATGGTGGTAAATATATTGAACCCCCAGGAAGTTTTGAAAATTGCTGTTAAGGTGGAAGAGAATGGCAAGGGGTTGTATGGATCCCTGGAAGGAAAAGCAAAAGATGAGAAGCTAAAAAAAATATGGCAGTATTTAAAGGAACAAGAAGAACTTCATCGGCAGACATTTCAGGGGATGCTTGATAATTTGGATGATTATATTGCGCCCGAATCCAGCCCCGGCGAGCACGCGGGGTATTTAAAGGCAGTTGCTTCGGAATACATTTTTACTCAAGGGTTGGTTGAAAAAAAGGCAAAAGAATTATTTACCTCTGACCTGGAAGCCTTGGATTTCGCGATACACATAGAAAAAGAGTCCATACTTGCTTATTCTGAATTGAAAAATTATCTATTAGCGCAAAAACAAGCTGTTTTAGATAAGGTTATTAGCGAGGAAAAAGAACACCTGGTTCAGCTTGTTTTGATCAAGGATAAGGTAAAGAAATAATTTTTGCTATCCGGTAGCCGAAAAATGAATGATACTGTAACTTATTTTCTCGAGCAGCAGGGTTTTGTGATTGTCTCGACGCTTGACGCTAAAGGCGGCATTCATTGCGCGGCAAAGGGGATTGTCGGCATCGAGAAGAATGGTAAGGTCTATCTTATAGACCTTTACCGTTCGCATACATTTAATAATCTTAAGCGCAACTCCACTATAAGCATTACTGCTGTGGATGAGCATGAATTTATCGGCTACACATTAAAAGGCAAGGCAAGAATTATAGAGCGGGAGAAGATAAAAGGCCATATCATTGAAAGCTGGGAAAAGCGGGTGATCCAGAGGGTATCGAAAAGGGTAATCAATGATATTAAAAAGGAAAAAATGAACCCTCATCATCCGGAGGTATCTTTTCCTCAACCGCAGTACCTTATAGAGGTAGATGTAGCGGAAGTAATTGATTTAACCCCGAAGCATTTAAAGAATAAATAGCAGGTAATTTTTACAAAATGTATTTAAAAGGAAAGGGATGAAAAAAACACAAACAATAATGATTTGGGTTCTTCCCCTTATTTTAATCGGCGGATTCTTTAATCCCTTATTGGGATATTTAGCTGCAGCAATGATGGTTTATTTGTTGATTTTATCTTTTTTTAAAAGGCGCTATTGGTGTTGGAATTTATGCCCGCGGGGCGCTTTTTTGGATATTATATTATCAAAAATCAGCCGTAACAGGCCGGCGCCAAAAATTTTTACAAAACAGTGGTTCCGCTGGTTAGTTTTTGTTCTGTTTATTAGTTTGTTAATATTGCGCATTATTGGCGCAGGCGGTAATTTTGTTCTTATAGGTTTTATTTTTGTGGCAATGTGCCTGGCTACGACAATTATCTCAATAATTTTAGGCGTGATAACCAAACAGAGAAGCTGGTGCATGATATGCCCGATGGGCACGCTTCAAGAAAAAATAAACAAACTAAATCATAAATCAGCAAAGTAATAACCTTCGCTTCCTGAAATCTCCCCTAATCATCAACACGAATGTATTGACAGCAAAAGCGTTATGCTGTAATATGTTATTAACGAAGGGCAGTTAATCGCCTTCGGATTCTTCATAATCCTACCGATTAATAAAAAATAGATTAGATGCCCGAAGATATTCGGTTATCTTAATACCGCAAGCACGATCCTAATGACTTATCAGGTATTTGCCTTAAAATGGCGGCCACAGAGTTTTGACCAGGTTATTGGTCAAAGCCACGTTGTCGGACTGTTAAAAAATTCTATTCAAAAAGAGCGCCTGCCCTATGCGTATATATTTTCCGGGCCACGCGGTGTAGGCAAGACTTCTACGGCCCGTATTTTAGCGAAGAGTTTAAATTGCAAGAATGGCCCAAGTATAAAACCCTGCCAGGCATGTGCCACTTGCCGGGAGATAACACAAAGCCGCAGCTTAAACGTTATTGAAATTGACGGGGCATCCAACCGGGGAATTGACGAGATAAGGGTTTTGCGTGAAAGCGTAAAATTTCCTCCCAGCGAAGGGCGGTTTAAAATTTATATTATCGATGAAGTGCATATGCTGACTAACGAAGCATTTAATGCGCTTTTAAAAACATTGGAGGAACCGCCTAAATTTGTTAAATTTATTTTTGCCACTACCCAGATTACAAAAATCCCTGCGACTATTCTTTCGCGCTGTCAGCGTTTGGATTTCCGGCGTATCGCGTTATTAGATATAATTAATCAGTTGAAAAAAATTTCCGCCCAGGAAAAAATTGATTTAGAAAAGGAAGTTTTATTTTCTATTGCGCGTGCCTGCGATGGCTCTTTGCGTGATGCCGAATCCATATTAGACCAGCTAATCTCATTTTCACAAGGCAAGGCGATATCAATTTCTGATGTTTCTTCGCTTTTCGGGGTCTTAGAGCAAGAGATGCTTTTTGATATTACCGACAAGATAATTGCAAAAGACGCTCATGGGGTGTTAAGATTATTAAACGATATGTTACGGCAGGGTAAGGACAGCAATATTATTTTAAGCAATATCATTGAACATTTTCGCAATCTTATTGTTGCCAAGGTCAGTCAGGCAGACCCCCAGCTTATTGATTTACCGCCAGAGATAGCTAAGGGGATACTCAGTCAGAGTCAACATTTTAGCCTGGAGGGGATATTTAGCGCATTTAATCTCTTGGTGGGTGCACAAGAGATGTCAAAGAAAATGGATTCTTCAATAATGCCTTTGGAGATGACCCTGATTAGGCTTAGCCAAAGCCTGGGCAAAAGCGGGGCGGTTCCTCTGGCACACGAAAAACCGCAAATCCAAAAAGCAAGTCCGCAAACTCAAGGGAATAAGCCGCAAATTAAGGCAGAGGATTCTCACCTTCAGAAAAATAGGCAAGTTAAGCAAGATGCCCCAATCCCCGAAGAAGACCCTCAGGATAACATTGTGGTTTCGGAAGAAATTAATCTTGAAGAAGCCTGGCCGGTAATTATTGAGAATCTAAGCAAAATTAAAATGTCGCTGGCAACCTTTTTATCAGAAGGGGCACCTTTAAAAATCGCTAAAAATACTTTAACTATTTCCTTTCCGGAAAACTGTTCCCTGCATAAAGATACCCTGGAGAAAAAGGAAAATAAGTTATTAATCGAGAAAATACTATCAGAGGAGCTTAAGAAAAATATTAAGGTAGGATTTATTCTTTCTTCATCGCATTCAGCCCAAGGGAAAAATCCGCAAAAGAAGGAGCATGATTCTTTTTTTCATTCGGCATTAGACACATTTAATGCGCGCCTGATTTGATAAGGGTCAATAATAGTTCTTTCTGGCAGTATAATTTAGGAGGTTCTAATTTCTGATTATGGCAATTTATCCTAAATCAATAGAAAAACTCATTCAGTATTTGACAAAATTTCCCGGTGTGGGCAGGCGAAGCGCGGAAAGGATTATCGGATATATTTTACATGCCCCGACAAGGGAAATTGAAGCCCTTGCTCAGGGTATTTGGGAGGTCAAAAAAACAACCCGCCTTTGCCGTATATGCCGGAACTTGAGCGAATCTGATGTTTGTGCGATTTGTCAGGATCAACGGCGGGATAAACATCTTGTTTGTGTAGTTGAAAACACTCAAGATGTTGTGGCAATCGAAAAAAGCGGAAATTTTAACGGCTTCTATCATGTTCTTGGCGGTGCGATTTCACTCTTAGAGGGCAAGGAGCATACAGACCTTGAAATTGGGAGTTTGCTTTCCCGCATAAAACAGGGAAACATAAACGAGATAATTTTAGCTATGGACGCCGATGCAGAAGGGGAAGCTACTGCTTTGTATTTAAGTCAGCTGCTTAAACCCACCCGGATTAAGTTAAGCCGTATTGGCGTAGGCATTCCATCAGGCGCCAACTTGGAATATATTGATTCATCGACTATCGCTTCTGCACTTGAAGGCCGCCGCACAATTCAATAAAATCCTGCATAAAATCTGCACCTAAAACCCTTAGGACAATATGGTGATTAAGCGCAAGACAAGGGGGCGCTGGAGAGCTTCTCGTAGATCGGCCCCTGAGGGGTAAGCGTACTCTTGAAAAACGTTAAATTAATAACTTTAAATTCTGCCAAAAGATGTGGGGATTCTTTATTTAAAAAGCCTATTTTTTCAATTAATGCATTTTGGTTCGATCCGGAACGCACCCGGCCTAAGGTGATGTGGCTGTTGAATTTACGCGATTCCTTAGGGAATCCAATTTCGCGCATCTGTCTTTTTAATTCTTTAGCAATTTTTATAACCGGTTGGTCATTGGTTATGCCAATCCAGATTACCCGGGCATAGTTTAATTTAGGAAATGCCCCGAGTCCGGATAAGCGCAGCGTAAAACAGGGGTTTTTTTGAGCAGTTTCATTAAGGGCAGCAGAAACTCTATCAACCAAGCTTGGGGTAATCTCACCTAAGAATTTCAGGGTAAGATGCGCATTCTGCGGCAGAACCCATTTTACATCTGCGCCGGTTTGCTCTAATTGGTTATTAATATTGCCCAGAATATTTCTAATATCTTCCGGTAATTCTATGGCAATGAAAGCCCTCATGATTAGTTGTTAGTTATCAGTTATCCTTCGATTTCACTCAGGACACTTCGAAGGACACTGAGCAAGGTCGAAGTGTTAGTTGTCAGTTAGAGTTTAAAATAATCTCTTTTAATAGTGATAGCGCTTTTTGGGATGTTTTTCTTTTAACTGTAAGGCGGTTACCGGGGAAGCGAAATTTCTTCGCAATTATTTTATCTTTGCTTGCCACAGAGATAAATACGGTGCCGGTTGGCTTTTGCGGTGTACCGCCAAGAGGGCCGGCGATACCGGTAATACCGATTCCGTAATCCGCAGCAGCAATTTTTTTTACATTGCGCGCCATAAGCCGGGCAACCTGATAAGAAACTGCCCCGTGGCGCTTAATAAGCGCGCTAGGGATCTTAAGCAAAGATGTTTTCATCCGGTTATTATAAGCAACTATACCAAGGAGGAAGTATTGCGAAGCCCCCGGGATATTGGTGAAGAGGTTTGCCAATAACCCGCCGGTACAAGATTCAGCCGCCGCTATGGTTTTATTCTTTCTTATTAATAATTTTGATATCGCAATTTGGGGATGATTCATTAATATGGTATTTTTTAGGCTAAGCTGTTATGCGGCAATCCTTATGCCGGATAATTAATGATTATTATACCTATTTAATTCTTCTTGACAAGGCCTGCTTTTGGTTTATAATAATACCAATTAGTCTTCGGGGAAAGGTGATTCCGTAAATACGGAAAATTCCTAACCGGCGGTATAGCCCGCGAGTTCCGACGTATTGTCGGGGCAGACTTCGTTAAATTCGAAGGCCGATAGTATAGTCTAGATGGGAGAAGGCTAAAATGTTTCCCGAAGATTATTCTTCGGGATTTTTTTATGTTATGAGGCTAAACGCAAATTCCCCTTTTTCTGCAACAGTAAGAAAAGGAAAAACTTAAACATATGGCTTACGGAGTGCTATTGCTCTGTAAGTTGTATCTTTAGCTTATGTTCAACAATATTAGGGAAGTATTAGAAGACATAAAAGCAGGCAAGATGGTGATTGTAGTTGACGATGAAGACCGTGAGAATGAAGGTGATTTAATTATGGCGGCTCAATTTGTCCGTGCCCAAGATATAAATTTTATGCTTAAGAACGGGCGCGGGCTTATCTGTGTGCCCATGGAAGAAGCGCGGCTTGAGCAATTAAAATTACACCCTATGTCAACCAACCGTTTGCCTGATCAGCAAAAAGACCCTTTTTCTACTGCCTGGGTTATTTCTACTGATGCCAGCCGCGGCATAACTACCGGAATATCTGCTTATGACCGGACAAGGACCATTGAGGTTTTAATCGATCCTAAGACAAAGCCCGAGGATTTGGTTTGTCCGGGGCATATGTTTCCCTTAAAGGCACAGAAGGGGGGCGTTTTGGTAAGGGCTGGGCATACCGAAGCATCGGTTGACTTGGCAACACTTTCCGGCCTTTATCCTGCCGGCGTAATCTGCGAAATTATGAATGATGACGGGACAATGGCACGGCTTGAGCAGCTGGTTGAATTTGCTAAAATCCACAATCTTAAGATTTGCTCAATTGCTGATTTAATTGAATATCGCCGACAGAATGAAATCCTTATTGAAAGGGTGACTTCTGCGCAGCTGCCTACTGAATTCGGCGCATTTAAGTTGATCCTTTATCGGGATGTTATTAATGATGAAAAACATATCGTTCTGACAATGGGAAATTTAGATGGTGAGTTGGTATTAGTCAGGGTTCATTCGCAGTGTTTAACCGGCGATGTATTTGGTTCGTTGCGTTGTGATTGCGGGCGGCAATTACAAAAGAGCATGCAGTTGATTGCCAAGGAGAAAAAGGGGGTTGTTCTTTATATGAACCAGGAGGGAAGGGGGATTGGTTTGTTGAATAAGATTTGTGCCTATAATTTTCAGGATAAGGGTATGGATACAGTGCAGGCAAATCAGGCACTTGGCTTTGAGGCAGATTTGCGCGATTATGGAATCGGGGCGCAGATTTTAGTGGATTTAGGATTAAAAAACATACGCCTTTTAACTAATAATCCACGTAAAATTGTCGGGCTGGATGGTTATAGGTTGAAGGTGGTAGAGCGTATACCGTTGGAAATCGAACCAAACCCTGCGAATTTAAACTATCTTAAAACCAAAAAGGAAAAACTCGGGCATAAACTTACGATTAAATGAAGCCTTGACTTAGCGAATGATAATGAAGCTAAGTCATTATCCCAATAGCAGAACGCTGCGAAAATTTATCCTAAATTTTCTTGCAGCTATCGGGATTAATTCGACCATACAATTTACGTTCACTAACGTTCCGTAAATTGTGGTCTCATTAAAAGGAGGAGAGGGTAAAATGGTTAAAATAATCGAAGGGAACCTGATTGCAAAAGGTAAGCGATTTGGGGTTATTGCTTCACGTTTCAATGATTTTATTACTAAAAGTTTAGTTGATGGTTGTGTTGATACCCTGTTGCGGCACGGGGCAAGGCAGGAAGACGTTAGCCTTATTTGGTCTCCCGGCGCTTTTGAGGTGCCCCTTATTGCCCAGAAATTAGCAAAATCAAATTCTGTAGATGCAATAATTTGCCTAGGTGCAGTGATCCGCGGTTCAACACCGCATTTTGAATATATTGCTTCAGAGGCTGCCAAGGGCATTGCCAAGGTATCATTAGATACGGGGTTGCCGGTTATCTTTGGCATAATAACCGCTGATACTATTGAACAGGCAATTGAGCGCGCGGGAACCAAGGAAGGGAATAAGGGCCGTGATGCAGCATTGAATGCAATTGAAATGGCAGATCTTCTTAAGAAAAAGTTTGTTGTTTAATATATACCAGAGATTATACGTGCCGGATGATCTATCGGGCCGGATAAGAATTAATGCGTAAACGGACAGAGGCGCGCCAATTAAGCCTGCAGGTTCTTTATCAGATGGATGTTAGTAATGATTCATCTAAGCCATCATTGGAGAATTTTTGCCTTAATCGGGATCAGCCGATAGACCCTAAAGTTAAGGAGTTTGCCCTTGAGTTAGTCGAAGGTATTCAAAAGCACTGCGATACGATTGATTGTAAAATTGCCCAATACGCCCAAAATTGGAAACTTAAGCGCATGGCGGTGGTTGATCGTAATATTCTGCGTCAGGCTTGTTATGAATTATTATACCGGCCGGACATCCCACCTAAGGTTTCGATTAATGAAGCCATTGACCTGGCTAAGCGTTTTTCAGGAACAGAAGCAGGAAAATTCGTGAACGGGATTTTAGATAAAATAAGAATCGATATTGCCAAGCAGGATTAAAAAACTGCATCCCGTTTAAAGACTGTCTTTTTCAATGAAACTTATTAAATCCTGATTAGCGGTAATGCCATCTAATTAACTAAAATCATATGGCAGCAATGAAAAAGAATCATCAATATTATATGAATCTGGCAATGCATCAGGCTTTGCGTGGGCAAGGTAAGACTTCGCCTAATCCGTTGGTAGGGGCTTTGGTGGTGAGGAATAACCGGATTATTTCCTGCGGGTATCATAAAAAAAGCGGCCTGCCTCATGCGGAGGTTGTGGCTTTGAGTTTAGCAGGTAAAAAGGCAGTCGGGGCAATGCTTTACGTAACCTTGGAACCCTGTGCGCATTTTGGCCGCACACCCCCCTGCACCGATATGATTATTAAAAGTGGCATCAAGCAGGTGATTGTCGGCATGCTTGATTCTAATCCCCTTAATAACGGCAAGGGGGTTAATATTTTGCGCAATCAGGGCATAACAATAGAGGTTGGGTTTCTTGAAGATAAATTAAGAAGAATGAATGAGGCTTTTACAAAATATATAACCAAAAGGATTCCTTATGTTACGGTAAAGGTCGGCCAATCATTGGACGGAAAAATTGCCACATGCCGCGGTAATTCTCAGTGGATTACCTCGGACCGCGCACGTGAATACGTGCATCGTATTCGTGATAAATATGACGGCATAATGGTAGGGGTAAATACGGTTCTTAGGGATAACCCTAAGTTACAAGCCTCTTCTTTTTCCAAACACCTGACCAAGATAATTGTCGATAGCAACTTGAGCATCCCGCATCATGCAAGCGTACTGCAGAATCCACCTGTAATTATTGTTACGCTTCGGATGCCTCCCGGCCAGGAGACATCTAATAGGGGTATTATTTTAAAAAAGGCTAAGATTTTGGAAACTAAAGAAAAAGGAGGCCTGATAAATCTTAGGGATATGATGAAGAAATTAGCCAGGCTTGAGATATCTAATATCTTTGTAGAAGGGGGAGGCACTTTGATCGGTTCTTTGTTTGATGAAGGCCTGGTGGATAAGGTTTTATTTTTTATTAGCCCTAAGATTATCGGGGGTAAAGACGCTATAAGCTCGGTAATGGGAAAGGGTGTTTCTCACCCAGATAAGGCCTTTCGTTTAAAGGATTTTCGCTTAAGACGTATCGGGGAGGATTTTTTGGTTGAGGGTTATGTTAAGTGAAGCCGAGACTTACACAGCGAAGCGCTCGTAAGTCTCTGGCTGAACTTATCCCGCCCCTTTTTAGTATTCAATATGTTTAAAAAATAGTTCTTTAACGATTGAAATACATAAAAGGGGCGGGATTAAATTCGCGCATATAACTTATGTCTCACCTCGTGTTTTCTGTCTGTCGGCAGGCAGGCGTAAGTTATGCGCTCATTAAATGTTTACCGGTATAATTGAAGAATTAGGGGAAGTTCAATTAATCCAGCAAAAGGGAAGGAATATCTTATTGGGATTAAAGGCCGATAGAATTCTAAAAGATGTTAATATCGGCGATAGCATTGCGATTAATGGGGTTTGCCTTACCGTGACTAAAAAATATAATAATATGTTGGAATTCGAGGTGATGCCTCAGACCTGGCAGTCTACTAATTTAGGGCTTCTGTGTATTACGGATAAGGTGAATTTAGAGCGTTCGTTGAAGGCCGGGGATAGGATCAGCGGGCATTTTGTTTATGGGCATGTTGATTGTTTAGGGGTTATTCGCAGGAAAAGATTTATTCAGAATAATCTCTGTTTTGAAATTGTTGTTCCTGTTAAACTTTTGGCACATATTTTATTGCGCGGTTCGGTTGCGGTAGACGGCATAAGCCTGACCGTACAGGAGAAAAAAAGTAATTTTTTCTCAGTTTACATTATCCCTCATACTTCGAAAAACACCACATTAGGATTTAAACACGCCTCCGGAAAAGTAAATATCGAATTTGACAAATTAACCCAAACCAAATAGGGTTATCTTTTTCTCGCCGCTTCAGCAACCAATTTTTTAGGGACAGCTCATTCTTCGCCCTTTAGCAATCAAGACAATGGTAGGGCTTCGCCCTTTTTATTTATAGCGGTTGGATTGAGTCTGTTCATAAATAAAGGCTAATTGCATGCTTTTGCCCTCAAGCGCTGAAGTCTTTCGCCGTCTACTACGGTTTACCCCGTTAGAAAGAAAGTGTTATGCATCGGGTAAATGCAGCTTTCTAACGGGGTTTACTCGTCGCTTCGGGTGTCGACTAACGTGAAAAATTCCTCCTACGTTCCTCGTAAATCCTTGTAGGCTTGTGCCGAAAAACTTCTAATGCGCTTTCAACCAAAACCATACAATTAGCCTTTCGCTCCAAAAAGAAAGAGGTCCATATTTTACTAAGCATATATAAAAAAGGGACACTGCATTAGCTCAAGGCCTGCCTGCCGCCTGCCTGTCGGCAGACAGGGCACACAGGCATGTCCCTTAATTATTGTAAACTTGAATGAATTCTGCTATACTAAGATGTTAAATTTTTCCGGATTAACGAGTGGTTGGTGGTGTTTTTTGTATAGCAAAAGATACTATTAAATTCTACCGCAATGATATCCGTAGGCACAAGCGGCTGGAATTATAAGCACTGGAAAGGGGTTTTTTATCCAGAGCGCCTTTCTCAGGCAAAGTGGCTTCAGCATTATGTTAGGTTTTTTAATTGCGTAGAATTAAATGTTACCTTTTACCGGCTGGTAAAAGGCGAAACTTTTGATAATTGGCGTAAGAATTCACCAAAGGAATTTTATTTTGCGGTCAAGGGTTCGCGTTTCATCACTCATATTAAGCGGCTCAAAGACATAAAACAACCGCTGGAAACATTCTTTAATAATGC
>JBDRHJ010000080.1:0-11529 GCA_043816835.1 Candidatus Omnitrophota bacterium | reverse complement strand
AGGCCTTATCGTAAGCGCTTAAGCCTGGAACAGGCGATAGAAGAGCTTAAGCGTAATCGAGGCCTTCAATTTGACCCCGAAATAACCGACCATTTTCTGAAGATATTAGAAGAGCAACCGCAGATCGTAGAAGATTTTTAGTAAACCGGTTAGAGAACTTCGTTCTCTAACCGGGCAAAGTATAGACCACAGACCTGCCTGCCGGCAGGCAGGGAACACAGAGGGAAAACCTGAGGGCACTGAGTAAGAAAAAAGGTTTTTAAGTATTTCTCTGTGTTCTCCTAATGAATTCTGTGGCCTCTGTGGTTATGTATTTTTTTATGGTGTAGTAAAGTATAAAAACACAGATTCACACAGATTTCATGGAAAAGATAAAGTTTTTTGGATGAACACAGATAAAATCTGCATCTGTGTGTATCAGTATTAAAAGTTATCCTAAAGGATAGGCCTTCCTATACCTTTTTCCCGCAGAGCGGGATCCCGCCGAAGACAATATTTATCGGGCAGCGGGAAAGGAAGGGCCTAAAACACTCTCTAAGTTTACATTAAATGCATTGCTTGTTTTGTCAATGCTTTGAGTCTGTCACCATTGATACTGAGCAAGGTCGAAGTGTCAACTTAAGCTTCTTCTTTCTCTGTGAACTCTGTGGTAAAAATCAGCTGAAAGTTATCGCGAAGCGAATTTTCTTGTAGATTACCCGGAGAAGATTTTCGCAATATCATAAAGTTCCCGGTCAACCGTTTTTAATTCCTTTACTGCATCCTGGATTACAACATCAATAATCTTATTTCCGGATAAGGCAACCATATGGCCGAATTTTTTAAGTTTAATTAACTTGATCGCATGGACACCGAAACGTGTACCTAAAATTCGGTCAAAGGCAGTCGGGCTGCCGCCTCTTTGGATATGGCCGAGAACGCTTACTCGGGTTTCATAGCCTGTCTTTTTTTCTATTTCCGCACCAAGAATTTCTCCTATGCCGCCTAATCGAACATGGCCGAATTCGTCAAGTTTTTCTTCTTGTGTTGCGAATGATCCGGTTTTGAATTTTGCTCCTTCGGCTACTACGACAATACTAAAAAGACGACCCCTTTCATGCCTTTGTTTAAGCAAATTACAGACTTCATCCAGGTCAAAGGGGACTTCGGGGATAAGGGTTACGTCTGCCCCGCCGGCAATTCCTCCTAATGTTGCAATCCATCCCGCATGCCGGCCCATTACCTCTACGACAATAACCCGGTGATGGCTTTCTGCGGTGCTGTGCAATCGGTCGATACAGTCGGTTACAATGTTTAATGCGGTGTCAAAGCCAAAGGTGTAGTCAGTGCCGGATAAGTCATTGTCAATAGTTTTCGGCACGCCTACGATATTGGGAATACCATCTTTAATTAGTTTGGCGGCAACGCCTAGGGTATCTTCTCCCCCGGTAGCAATCAGGGCATTTAATCCCAGTTTTTTGAAGTTCTCTACGACCCTCGCTACGCCCCCCTCTTTTTTATAAGGGTTTGTTCGGCTGGTTCCCAGGATCGTCCCACCTTTATGTAAAATACCGGCAACCGCATCAATATTTAACGCGGAATAATTATTTTCGATTAATCCCTTCCAGCCGTCTTTAATCCCGATAACCTCATAGCCTTGCTGGGTTCCGTAGCGCACAACAGCTCGGATAACAGGATTTAACCCCGGGCAATCACCCCCGCCAGTAAGAATTCCGACCTTAGGCATTTATTTACCTCCTTTAATTATTCTTTGTATGGTAATATTAGTATTTTTGATTATGCTTTAGTATATCCGCTAAATGGCTCGATGGTTTCCTGCGCCGTCGGCATTGTGTCTTTTCTTTTTTCGCCGTAGGTTATAATTTTTGCAATATGCACCCTTATGATAATTTGTTCTTCGATTCCAAGCATTGCTTGAATTTTTGCCTTAATTAATTCCTGTAATTGATTGGTTAATTCCGGGATATTGACTTCACTATATAAAACTACCCGTAAATTTACTTCTACCCCTTTTTTATTGGCAATTACATCCGGTTTCATTTCTTTAATTTGCGTAAATTTTAGTGTCAGCCGTTTAATCAGGTCTTCGACTGCCGAAAGGGCTATGGTTACCTGGCCGGTTGAGGTATTAAAGGCAATTGTTTTTTCCTTTTCCATTTTACCGAGGATTAGTTGCGCGAAAGAAATGCTGATTATGACCAGAAGAAAACCTGCCAGGCCGGTAGTAATCTTTGAATTTAAGTTTAGCTGCGTATATTCAAGTATTGTGTAGGCATCTTGAATTTCTACCCAATCCAACGCAAAACTAATCAGGAATCCACCGATTATAAATGAGATCAGCGTATAATAAATTACACCTAAAACAGTAATAAATCGCATCCTATCCTCCTTGGGTTACTCGCGTTCAATTTTCTGAACTTTTACATTTATTTCTTTTATTGTTAGATTACTCATTTTTTCCAATGATTGCTGGATGTTTTCCTGAACCTTTCGGGCGACCTCGGTAATATTGTACCCGTATTTGATAACTAACGGTATATTCAATATTACCTCATCGTTTCGGTCAATTTCAATATTTATTCCTTTTTGCGGTTTTTTCCCTAATAATTCGTAAACACTGGCTTTAAAATCACCGCCGATTTTTTTTACCCCTTCGGTTTCCAGGCTAGCCAGCGATGCAATAGAGGCAATTACGTCTTTATGGATTCGAATCGAACCTAATTCGGTTCTAGATTCTTCGTTTTTCATCATTCCTCCTTTTCTATTCCGAACTGCGCCAACATGTCTTGAACAAAATGTGTTGATATTTCACCTTTTATAAAATATGGGTTTTGCAAAATTTGTTGATGTAGGGGAATAGTTGTTTTTATCGGCTCGATGATAAATTCATCAAGTGCGCGGATCATTATGCGAATTGCCTCTTGGCGATTTTTACCGTGAGTGATTAGCTTGGCAAGCAAAGAATCGTAGTAAACGCTCACGTTGTATCCGGGGTAGATATGCGTATCAAGGCGTACCCCGGGTCCGCCAGGAAGGTTGAGCACCTCTATTTTTCCGGGGGAGGGCATAAAATTATTTAAGTAATCTTCGGCATTGATACGGCACTCTATGCTTGCCCCGTTAACCCGGACATCATCCTGTTGGATATCCAGCTTTTCATTGCAGGCAACCCGGATTTGTTCTTTTATTAAGTCAATTCCGGTGGTCATTTCGGTTACCGGATGTTCAACCTGTATGCGGGTATTCATTTCCATAAAATAAAAATTATTGTTGCTGTCCATTAAGAACTCAATTGTCCCTACCCCTGTGTAGTTTATGGATTTGGTTGCTTTGACCGTTAATTCGCCTAAGCGCCGGCGTATTTTTGAGTTTACCGCCGGAGAAGGGGATTCTTCTAATAATTTTTGATGCCGGCGCTGAATAGAACAGTCTCTTTCGCCTAAATAAACCGTGCGGCCGTAATTATCAGCTAATATTTGTATTTCAATATGACGCGGCATCTCGAGGTATTTTTCAATATAAATATCAGGGTTGCCGAAATTTGCTTCGGCTTCTGCCTGGGCGGTCATCATGCTGCCAATTAGCCGTACATCGTTATGGCAGACACGCATGCCTTTGCCCCCGCCGCCGGCAGCAGCTTTAATAATTACCGGATAACCAATATGGCGTGCAGTTTTTAGCGCCTCATCCTTGTTTTTGATTGTGGATTTACTCCCTGGGATAATCGGTAGGCCGGCTTTATGCATCATTTGCCGGGCCCCCATTTTATTTCCCATTAATCTTATATTTTCCGGGGTTGGTCCGATAAATGTTATTTGGCAGGAATTGCAAATTTCAGCAAAATGCGGATTCTCGGCTAAGAAACCATAGCCGGGGTGTATTGCTTCAACGTCTGCAATTTCAGCGGCGCTGATAATTGCCGGGATATTCAGGTAGCTGTTTGCGGGGGATGCGTCACCAATGCAAATTGCCTCATCGGCAAATCGGACGTGTAGGGATTCTTTATCGGCTTGCGAGTATACTGCAACCGTTCGAACCCCTAATTCCCGACAGGCACGGACTATCCTTAAGGCGATTTCGCCGCGATTTGCAATAAGAATTTTTGAAAACATTTTAAGCGCAAATTGCGCAAATGTAACGTCAACAATCGACGGGTAAGATCTTTTTATTTATAGTGCTTTGGTAAATGGAATCCAAAAAACAGTGTCTATTTATAAGGGCTCAACAAGAAATAAGGGTTGTCCGAATTCTACCGGCTCAGCATTATCAACCAGGATTTCTGTGACCTTGCCCCTTATCTCGGATTTTATTTCATTCATTAGCTTCATTGCTTCAATAATGCAGATAACCTGCCCTACCTCGACTGTTTGGCTGGTCTCTAAATAAGGCGGTGATTCAGGATTTGCCGCGCGATAAAAAGTGCCGACCATGGGGGCTTTTATTTCTATTGTTTTTGTTGCCGCAGGGTGCTCCTCGGGTAAGAAATCGGCCTGCATGCCTTGGGTTGTTTGTTTTCCGGTAATTATCGGGTTAGCCCCCCCGGCTGTGTCTATCCCGGTTTTTCTTAATTTTATGCGCATTCCTTCCTTTTCAATCTCCAATTCCATAAGGTTATTTTCATTCATCAGGTTGATCATTTCTTTAATTTCTTTAATATTCACTTGCCCACCTTTTCTTTTTGTTATTGTTTATCTCTAGCGGTTATCGACGAAAGGATCTAAGGGCTTCATACCCGCCCGACATATTCACCGCTACGCGTATCAATTTTGATTGTGTTTCCGGTTTCAACAAATAACGGCACTTGTATGACCGCGTCGGTTTCGATTATTGCGGATTTATAAGCTGCCTTTGCGGTATCACCTTTTATTCCCGGCTCGGTGTGTTTAATCTTGAACTCAATAAAATTCGGTAACGCAACACTGAGTATTTCACCTTCAAAAGAATAGGCAGTTATTAGGATATTATCTTTTAAAAATTTATGATTTTTCCCGATTACCTCCGCGGATATATTAACATCTTCGAAATTATCCTGATCCATGAAGTGATAAGCCTTATCTGCGCGGTAGAGATACTCTAGTTTCCTCTCTTGGATAAACGCGTCAGTGATTTTTTCGTCGCCCTTAAATGTCTTTTCAAGGATTCGTGCGGTTTTAAGATTACGCAGCTTAATGCGCACAAAGGCTGCTCCTTTTCCTGGTTTTACGTGTTGGTATTCTACAACTGTGTAAATTTTACCGTCTAGTAAAATTGTGAGGCCTGCTTTAAGCTCGTTAATCGATATTGGCACTTAAAACCTCACATCCATTTTTCGTAACCACCACATCATCTTCAACTCGTATGCCGAAATTATCCGGCAGGTAAATTGCCGGCTCAACCGTAAATACCATACCCGATTTTATCTTTGCGATATTATTGCCTGATATGTGGGGTTGTTCGTGAATTTCCATCCCGATGCCATGCCCGAGGCTATGACTAAAAAATCCGCCATATCCGCGCTTATCGATATACTGGCGGGCGCTTTTGTCGATTTCGCAGATTTTAACCCCCGGTTTAATCTTCTTTATTGCCAAGGCTTGGGCCTGGCGTATGATGTCATGTATCTTGCGAATTTTCGAAGGTATTTTACCCAAAAAAAAGGGTCTTGTCAAGTCGGATTTATAGCCTTGATAGTCTACCCCTATATCGATAAAAAGGGATTCATTTTTCTTAAGCCGGTAATCCGAAGTTATATGGTGCGCAAAGGCAGAATTCTTGCCGGAAGCGACAATTATCATAAAAGCGGTTGTCCTTGCCCCTTGATAACGTATAAAACGCTCTAATTCTGCGGCGATTTCGATTTCTTTAAGTCCGGGGTGGATGATTTTACGCGCATATTTTAAGGCGTTAACCGAAATCCGGACAGACCTTTTTATTTTCAATAATTCCCCGGAGTCTTTTATTATCCTTATTTCCTCAATTAAGCCCCGGGTAGGCACAACCCGGGCGGGTTTTACAGTTTTTTTAATTGTCAGATATTGAGCAACATTGAGATTGCCTGCTTCAAATCCTAAGTTTTTGATTTTTTCCTCTATTGTCAGCTGAGCGATGGTTTGCGAGGTCGCTTTATCGCTTAACCTTACGTAAAAACGTTTATTTCCTTTATTGCCTGAAAGCAGGCTGCGCTTGTGGGGTGATGCCGCGGGTTCAAAAAACGCGCATGCTTGCCGGTAATAGCGCGAGTCAGTAATAAAGAAATTTTTATTACGCGTTATTAAAAGGTATGAATCAGAGCTGGGGAATCCGCAGAGGTATGCAATATTCGGCTGGTGAGATACCAGCAGGGCATCTAAGCGGTATTGTTCCAGGACAATTAAAAGTCTTTTTAATCGAGAGGTCATTTTATTTCTCGGGTAGTTAAGCGGCAGGATTAGGCAGTTATACGGCAGCCTGTCTTACTAATAAGATAGCGGCGTTTAATCCTAGGGCATAACTATCAGGGCCAAAGCCATAGATGCCGCCGTGAACAACCGGGCTGATAAGAGATTTTTGGCGAAATTCCTCGCGGGCATAAATATTTGATAAGTGAACCTCAACCGTAGGGATATTTGCAGCCAATATTGCATCCGGGATTGCGACACTTGTATGCGTATAAGCGGCAGGGTTGATTACGATTGCATCGAATTTCCCTCTTGCTTTACCGATCGCGCTAACAATTTCCCCTTCGTGATTAGATTGTAAAATTGTTAGTTTGATCTTTCTGCGCTCTGCCAAACTTTTTAATTCGGCATTAATTTGCTTAAGGGTTGCCTTGCCGTAAATCCCCGGCTCGCGCTTTCCTAGCAAGTCTAAGTTCGGTCCGTGAATTATTAAAATTTTAGTCATTTTGCGATTTTTTTTACAGGCAGTTCGGATTCCGAAATAAGCATTATCGGAATACCGTCTTTTATCGGATAACGCCTTCCGCAACCGCTGCAAATTATTTTATCATCTTTATGGGTTACGTCGCTTTTACAATCAGGACAGGCAAGGATATCGAGTAATTCAGGGTCAATCACTTTTAAACCTCCGATTTTGCTATGTTTACGTATTGCATTCTTAATTCATAAAGGACATTTTCGAGTAAATTTGCTTCATCGTCAGTAAGGTTATTTACGGTTTTATCTTTAAGCATTGCCATGGTATCAATGATGAATTTGGCTTGAGAAAGATTTTTTATTTTTTTGTTTGTCGCCGGATCAGGAATCTGCCCCAAAAAAACCGAGGCCTGCAAGGCAAGCGTGCTGGTAAAAAAACTAAAAGTCGGTTCCGGGGGCATGTCGTTGCTTGTTTGATTGCTATCGCTCTTAAGGGTTTCTTTTTCTTTGGAAATTGCTTCTTTCCAGCTTTCGTCAACGTTCTTTTTTATATTATCGTGCATGATTCTCCCTTAATGCGGTTATTATTTAATAATAATGCCGGCATATCCTACAACTGATTGATAATCGCCGCTTATCTCACCGCTGGTTTGATAGTTAATTAATTCTGCGCTCGTTGCCCCTAATAGCTTCGCTGCAATAATCATAATTACCGCCGGGACATAACCGCACATCGATATATTTAATGCCTTGACTCTATTAATCAGGCGAGCTTCATCTAAATCGAGAATTGCCTCAATTGCCGCTTTGTCTTTTTTTTCGGCACTTTCTTGTGGTTCGTAATGTGTCATATCAGAGCTGGCAATAATTAAGGCATTTTTTGCTGTGTTGGATTCCTTTAGTGTTGCCGCGATGCTTTCGCCGATTTTTCGATATATCGCAATTTGCCCTTCAGTTACTGCGATTGGCACAATTTGAATATCTTCTCGGAGGTATTGCAAAAAAGGCAACTGGACTTCTAAAGAATGTTCGTATGCATGGGCGGTAGCATCGTCAGACAGATAAATTGATTTGTCGAGTATTCCTTTAGCGAGAATTGTGTTAATTTCGCTTGTTCCTAGCGGCGTCTGCCAACATCCTTTGGTCGTTATGCTAAATGGCGCACCGTATCCGGTGTGGTTTGGCCCGAGAAGAATCGCAGTGGCCTTTAACTTTAAACGCGAAATTGTTTTACCGGCAACCCGGCCGGAATAGATATACCCGGCATGCGGTAGCAGGCAGCCAATTGCCTCTAAGGGTTCAGGGCGTCTATCAAGAAAGCCTTCGATATCCTTTTTTAATCTCGCGGCCGAACTTGAATAAAACTTTCCGTCAACTACCGGTTTTCTGATCAAGGATTCAGCCATGATTAAAATCTACCCCTATTGCTCTTGCTATTGCTTTCGGGTTTTACCCCTTGCTTTTTTGCGCCTGCGTTTTTTGCTGGGTTTTTCATAATAAGAGCGGTCCCTTACTTCACGCAGGATTCCTTCTTGTTCGATTTTTCTTTTGAACCGGCGCAATGCAGATTCAAAAGACTCACCCTTTTTTATTTCGATTTCTGGCATTATTTACTCATCTCCCTTCTTGCCTTACTATATCATGAATTTAAGGAATGTCAATCTTTCGGAATACCCCGATGGGGTATGTTTTCGAGATTTTTTCTTGCTCAGGGTTGACACTGAGAGCGACAAACCCTTAAGTCATTTACTAAACCAAGCCCTCCGGGATTACGGCTCTGACCTTTCGATTACGCTCAAGGTCATCCTGAGCCCTTCGATGTTGCACATTCGTTTCGCTCAGTACTCCCTTCGGTCGCTCAGGATGGGGCGACGAATGAATCCCCAATGACAAGCATTGGGGATTGTCGCCGAATGTGTTAACCCTACACCTTTTAATTAAAAACAGGCAATAAACGAATTAATCACTAAAATTTCTTCGAATAAAAGCTATCTAAGGATTCACTCAATCTCGAATGAGATGATTACATTAAAGGAAAGCTCCGGATAGTCTAATTCAGCGGGAAAGCTCGGAAAGGGCGATGCATCGCGGATGCTTTTATGGGCAACGCTTTTTAGGTAGGTATGAGTTGTCGAGCCGCTTTCATTTATTCGCACATCTTTCAATTGGCCGTTGTGCAATATTATAAAAGAAAGATACACCTCGCCGTTAAATAAACGAGTATAATTTTGATATGCCATGTTTTTAATTTTTTCCCTAACTAGCTGATAATAACTCAGATACGCGGGGTTGGTTATTTTTTCCTGATCAAGGATGGGCAAGGTAACCTTTTTTTTCATCGCGATAATTTCAGGCTTAACAAAATCCGGCTTCTCAACCGAGATATCCCTTGCTTTTTTTAAAAGCAAATCATTCTGGACATAAGGCGGCGGGGCAACCCGCTTACTGGAGGTTTGCTGTGACGGTGTTTGGGGGAGTTTTTGCGCATAAGATTGCGAAGGTAAATTTTTAAGCTCTTGCTGGACATAGGTTATTTCAACCTGGGTTTGCGGGCGGCGTAGGGCAAAAATATTCAGATTGGAAAACTTGAGGAATACAATCGCATGCGTAGCCAGTGAAATCGCCAAGGCAATCTTGATCGTTTTATCGAAAAACATAGTAAGCTTAATTTAACACAAAAAAGCGGCTTTTCAAGATATAGAAATAAAAACTTACGCAGTAAGGCCGTAGGCTAATGCACCCTAAGAAGGCAAACCCTTGATTTAAAAATTAAAATGTCGCCTTTGACCCAACCGTAAATGTCCTGCCGGGTGCAGGGTTAAAATACTTTGTGTCCGATGAGCTCATGTAGCCGTATGAACTATATTCCTCCTCTAAAAAATTTTCGATTGCCAAAAATATAGACCACCATTTATGCGCATAGCTTATCTTTGCGTCTAGTGTGGTGCAATCTGAAAGCTTAGCGCTATTTGCGGAATCCAGATAAGATTTTCCAAAGCTGCTTAATATTAAATCCCCGCTCCATCCGTTATCTGTTTTGAATTCAATTCCAAAACTCCCTTTATGAATAGGGATACTGGTTAAATAATTACCCGCATTGCTTCCGTTCTCATTCTTGGCTCGGGTATAACTATAATTAGCAAAACCAGTTATCCCGTTAATAATTTCAATATTTAAACTAGCCTCTATGCCTTTATGAGAAGTTTTACCGTAATTCTTATATTGCCTGTCGTTGTAATCGTACCAAATCTCATTATCAAGCTCCATCCAATAGAAACTAATATTTCCGTTTAAGGAGTCATTAAATCGATGCCGTACGCCTATTTCATAATTCTCTGCTTCTTCGGGATTCAAGCCTGAGTTAGAGGAGCTTCCATATGTAAACATTTGCCCCAATGTCGGAGTTCTAAATGCGCGGCCGCAGTTAATGTAAAGATTAGAGCGTCTTTGATATGTATATACTAATCCGCATTTTGGGCTTAATTTAGACATTTTGTTTTTCTTTGAATTTGAAGAGTTTCTACGGTCGGTAAAATCGAATTCTACCCAGTCATATCGCGATCCTAATATAATTTTAAGTGCTTCACTAAGCGCAATTTCGTCTTGAATATAAGGTCCGATTTTATCTCTTTTAACATTATAATCCGAACTAATATTACCCCTTACCTGATAAGGCGCCGAATATTCTTCATAATCAAAATAATTCCGCTCTAAATCAATCCCGCCTACTAAAGAATGCTCCATACCAAAACTACTTGGATTTATGTTATACTGCAATATAAGCCCGTAAGTATCTTCACCCTCAATCTGCTCTCTTGTTGAGCTTTGGCTGGAACTACTGGTATAAAAGATTTCATTATTTTCGAATCTCGAATAGAATGTCCCCTCGATTTCGGAAATTTCGTCGATATCTCTATGATAAGTAATATTTAGATCGGTTTTTTGAGCATCGCTTTTATCTCTTTCCGTTCCAGGCCTTGCTTGTTGCCTATCTTGGCTAACCTGGGCTTCAGTTAATGCCCAGGGATAAGCACCGCGTTTATACTGATGATGGCCTGAGGAAAAAATTAAATCTTGTGCTTCATCGATTGAGTAATCTATTTTTCCCATTAGGTGAAAATCATCGTAATCGCAATGCCTACGAAAACCATCTGTTGCTTTTCTGCTGGCACCAAAGAAATAGCCGAGACTGTCAGAGCCACCAGAGTTTGAAATTCGATAGTTTTGAGTGCCAAAATTTCCATAAGAGCTGAATAAATTAGTCTCGGTAGTCTTTGTGGGTTTTTTAGTAATGATATTAATTACGCCTGACATGGCATTATCGCCATAAAGAGCTGAAGCCGGGCCTCTTACTATCTCAATTCGCTCAATGTTGTCTAAAGGAATCATATTCCAATCTGGGAGCTTGTCCTCGGCTTTATTCTGAGGTATTCCATCTATGAGTATCAACTGATGCGTTGACATGCCCCCCCAGAATCCGCGCATATTTATCCTGCCTGCAGTTCCTGCGCCCGAAGAATCATATATATAAATACCCTCTGTGTCTTTTAATAAATCAGGAATATTTTTTGCATTTGAATCTTCAATCTCTTTTCCTGAAATAATAGTTATACTGGAAGAAACCTCTGATGCTATTCTCTCTGTTCTTGAAGCGGTTACTGTTATCGGCCCTAAATCAATGGTATCGGTATTTATC
>JBDRHJ010000079.1:0-7971 GCA_043816835.1 Candidatus Omnitrophota bacterium | reverse complement strand
ATACTTTAATTTTCTCTCTCTTTCTCTGGCATCCAATTCCGAAAGATATGCTTCATAATAAATGAGTTTTCATTCATGCTTTGTATTATGTTGCTTAAGGCGCCGTTCTAAATCATTTGTGTAACCATAATACAATTCCTGCGTTTTTGCATTTTTTAATGCATATACATAATACATAAAATTAGGGCTGGATCAAATTCGGCCAAATAAGTTAGCTTCACTAGCGTTCGCTAACTTATGGCCTCATTTGATGTATTTGCCGATTATAATATTGAGTTTTTCCTTTGCCTCTTTAGGGATTAACTTAGGGCTTGTAATAATCGAATATTTTAAAGCTTCCTGGCAGGAACAATCTCTATCTTCGCTGATTAAAGATATAAACTCCCTTAATATCTTCTTTGAATTTAAAACATTCTTATTTAGATTATCTAAAATCATCTCAAGCGTAACTGTCTCACCTTCTTCGCGCCAGCAATCGTAATCGGTAATTGCGGCAAGGGTCGTATAGCATATTTCAGCTTCTCTTGCCAAGCGCGCTTCTGTGATATTAGTCATGCCGATAATATCCATGCCCCAATTTCGATAGAGATTGGATTCCGCCAAAGTCGAAAACTGCGGCCCTTCAATATTAAGGTAAGTCCCGCCTAAATGGACATTCACCCCTGCTTTTTTCGCCGCCTGATAAACCAGCTTTGCCAGATCTTCGCATACCGGACGGGCAAAAGCTATATGGGCAACTATTCCCTGGTCAAAAAATGTATGATTTCGTGTTTGGCTTGTCCGGTCGACAAACTGTAACGGGATAACAAAATCCAGAGGCCTAAGCTCTTCTTTCAAAGAACCGCAGGCAGAAACCGATATAATCCGATTAACGCCTAATGCCTTCATCGCGTATATGTTGGCGCGGTAATTTATAACCGACGGAGATAGTTTATGCCCGCGGGAGTGCCGGGAAAGAAAAGCAATTTCCTTGCCCTGGAACTTAGCCAGCAGGAATTCATCCGAAGGCTTCCCAAAAGGGGTTTTAACCTCCTGCCATTTCTTATTCTCTAAATCATCTATATCATATAACCCGCTGCCCCCAATAATACCTATTCTTTTCATGATTTAGCCGTATCCCTTCTCTTATATTCCCTTTAAGTGTTTATCTTACCGGGACAACTCCCCTGCCCGCTTTAATGCGGCTTTTACTGCTAAACTTAAAGTACCTTCACTCTGCAGCACATTTAACCCTGCTTCGGTAGTTCCCCCTTTGGAGGTAACTTGTGCGCATAATTCCTGCGGTGATAAGCCTGTCTCTTTCAACAGCGCAATGCTACCTTGTGCAGTTCTACTGGCTAAGGATTGTGCCTGCTCTGGATTAAAACCAATTTCGCGGGCTGATAGAGAAAGCGCAGGAATAAATTCTTTATTTGCGTAATCAAGTTGCTCATGCTCATCTTTGTCTTGGATTAAATAATATAGATACCCCGGACCGCTTCCTGATACGGCAGTTACCGCATTCATCAAGCCCTCTTCGATTAACATGGTCTCCCCGAGGCAATTAAACAATCCCCGTACAAAATCCAAATCCGCATCGTGGCTATAGCTGCCCTTAGATAAAGCAATTATTCCCTTGCTGATTTTTGCCGGCAAATTAGGCATCGCGCGAATGACGCTTATATCGCCTAGTTGATTTTCAATATACCCAGTGGATATCCCCGCGGCAATTGAAATAACCAGTTTTCCTTTTATGCATTGCTTTATCTCGCTTAATAGGGCATCAAAATCCTGCGGCTTTGCTGCTAATACTATAACATCAGCCCCTTTTACTAAATCAACTACATTATCTGATATATCTATACCGGAAAGGTTTTCTGTCTTATTTTTATCCTTGTCAAAAGCCCGGATTTGATACTTTGATTTAAGCTGCCCGCCAATAGCTGAACCCATATTCCCATAGCCAATAATACCTATAATTTTTGCCTTCATAATCCCTTTTTGATTAATTCTGACCCTTTCGGGAATAGTTTCCCAAACTAAAAAACCATCACGCAATCCTTACTATTATATAGATAAAAGGTGCGGGGTCAATTAAAAAAGACGGGGATTATTAGAAATATTCCTGGTATATTTCTTTGATTCTGTTAAAAATAGAAAATATAGGGTTGCGCAAATAACGCGAGGATACAGATTGCTTGTTAGGCAGATTAATTGCCCTTGTCATTAAACCAAAACAAGCCAGGTAATTTAAAATTGGTTCTCCGGAGAGAAGATGCTGGCGCATATGAGGCATAAGTAAAGCGGATTTGCTGATCTTTGCTACCTTTACCGGCACCCCGATCACTACCTCTAGCACCTCAAGAAAACCGTCTAAGCATGCTGTTCTTCCGCTTGCATATAAAGTTGTCTTATCGGAGAAAAACGGTAAAGAGAATAACAAAATCTGCGGCCTGATTATATCGCGTATTGACTCGGCAACATGCTGTGATGTTTTTGAAAGAAGCTCGATAATCACGTTTTGATTTAAGGTTAAATAATTATTGCCTTTTTTGACGATTATTTCCCTGTCGGGGAATTCCCCGCTATTCTGAATACGCCCGTAAGAAATCTTTATCTCTTCAGACAAAGAGTAAGGAAGGCTTAACTCCTGAGAAAGACGGGCAGTCAGGTCATCGCCCCCTAAAGTAAGTGTCTGATAATAGACGAGCTTTCCGTCTTTAAATATAAGCGCCTGGGTAATATCCTTGCCGATATCACAAAGAATATCTAATCCTTGCGTTTCCTTGGAATCAAAAACCGCCTGGCTTATTGCTAATCCGGATAAGGTGATATCATTGACTTTAAGATTAAGCCGGTTGGCAATTTCTATAATTGTATTAATATAAGAAATCTTGGCGCAAGCAAGGTATAAATCCACCTTTAACTGATGACCGTATAAACCCAGGGGATTGACAACTTCGCTTTCATTATCAACGCTGTAGCTTAACGGCACGCTATGGATTATCTCTTCTTCAAGGCAGGACCCTAAAATTCTTGCCTGACGATCAACCCGCTGAATATCTGCCCGGGTAACTGATTTATTACCCCTTTCTGCCAAAGCAATAACTGCCTGGCTGTGCTTGGCAATTATATTCTGGCTGATGATGCCCAAATAAGCTGATTTAATTTTAATCCCTGATTTTACATGCAGCTTTTTTAATAGCTTACCAAGGCAATCGGTTAAAGCTGACACATCATGCACCCTTCCTTGTTTAACCCCGGCAACCGCTATAGAATCCCGCCAAAGATTAACAAATTCCCCCTTCTTAAAACACCCGAGGCAGGCAGCTATTTTGCTTGAACCAATATCTATGGCGCATATATATTTCATTTCACTTATATTTAATCACCGGTTCGCGAAACCTTAATTCGATATATTCTACTTTGTCTAAATCTGGTTTTACCTCATTAATCAGCCTTTTTAATATTAACATATTCTTATTTAAAGACCGGCTGCTGCCTAAGTTTATTTTAGACCCGTTGGCAGTAAATAAGAAAATATCATCAATATTTATTGAATTAATTTCCTTTATTTTAATTTGCCCGGATAATTCCCGGTCTTTATTAAAGCGGCTGATAAATTCTACAATTGCCTGCAAGGTTTCTTCGTCAGATTCTGCCCCTGCACGCGGATAAGGAATCCTCGTATCTAACCCGATAATTAAAGGCAGCGATGGGTCTTCCTCATGCTGCTGGCTAAGGAAACGAAAACTATTGCCTTCATTCAGAATCTGGCCATCAGCAACGCTCCAGGGGCGGAATAAAACCCTCTCTTCATCCACGTAAAAATCATCCGATAGCCTAAGCAGGGCAACAGCATGACGTGACTGGAAATCAATGATAACTTTATTAGGCAGAAGGCGATGAATCGCTATTGCCTTATAATCGGGATACATATACATTAACCTTCGCGCCTCTTTTTGCAGGCTAATCGTAAATATATTCTGCCCGCTAAAATACAGGGAATCCTTAATCATAAAATAATCCGCGGTAGTCAAATAACGGATTAAACCAAATAAAGGCAGAAAAATCGCTGCTAGAGACAAGAAAATTATTAAAATTATTTTAATCGGAAACCTTCGGCTTGTTTTTTTCATGACCGTTCATAGGCTAAACGCAAAAGATGAATACAGAGTTGACTAAAAATAAAACCGCTGGCCTTTGCTGCTTTGGGTAAAAGGCTGGTTAGCGTCAATCCGGGGATCGAATTAACCTCTAAGACAAAAGGCTTATTATCCGGGTTTAATCTTATGTCGGTCCGCGAAAGACCAAAGCATCCTAATGATTGATGCGCCTTATGAGCAACCCCCTGAACTTCGGCCGCTACCTCAATGGGCAAATCAGCGGGGACAATATATTCGCTTCTGCCCGGTGTATACTTTGCCTCATAATCGTAAAATTTGTTTTGTGGTATAATTTCAACTATCGGCAGGGTCAAACCGCCCAAAATACCTACCGTAATTTCCCTTCCCGGTATGTATTGTTCGACGATTACCTGCTCGTCAAAATCAAAAGCATGCGCGATTGCCTGTTCTAGTTCTTCCTTTTTTTTAACAATAGACAACCCAATACTCGAACCCTGCTTGGCAGGCTTAACCACAAACGGAGGCGTTAAGTCCGCAATAATACGCGGGTAAGCCTGTGAATCACCCCGGCTCGAAATAACAAAGTAATTAGGCACAGGCAATGCCTTTTTTTGAAAGATTTCCTTTGAGGCAACTTTATCCATTGCCAAACGCGAAGCAACCGGGTCAGAACCGGTATAGGGTATCTTTAATTCTTCGAGCAAGGCTTGAATTTGGCCGTCTTCGCCAAAAGAGCCATGAAGGGCAATAAAAGCAACATTGATTTGTGCATCCTCAATCAGTTTGTAATTCTGCTGCCAATTATCGGTTTCAACATCAATAGCAACCACATCCAGGCCTTGGCCCATTAACGACTCATACACTGCCTTGCCTGACTGAAGGGAAATCCTGCGTTCGCTGGATGGCCCGCCCATTAATACGCCAACCCTACCGAAATTGCCTAAATTTGTTTCCATATTTTTATCTCGGGTTCCAATTTCAGGTTAAACTTTTTTTTAACGCTTCGAATTATATATGCGATTAATTTCGTAATATCTATAAAATTTGCCCTTCCCTTATTAATGATGAAATTAGCATGCTTAAATGATATCGCCGCATCCCCAAAAGAACTACCCTTTAAACCGCAACGCTCAATAAAATAAGCTGCCGGTTTCTTGTCAGGGTTCTTAAATATGCATCCCGCAGAAGGCCGGGATAAATCCTGGGTTTTTCGGCGATAGTCAAAATAACGGCCAATATTTCTGGCAACTATCCTTTTATCCTTTTTAATTAGCTTCAAATAGGTGCTTAAAATTATGCAATCGTTGAGGGTAGAATTTCGATAACCAAATTGAATATCCCTCTTGGTTAAAATATTAACCCGCCCATCACGATTCATCACTGAAACACTTAAAACAGAGTCACCGATATTGCCCGCATTCATTACCAGGGCGCCGCCAACTGTTCCCGGGATTCCCGCCAATAACTCGCACCCGGCAAGGCCGTTGTCTTTAGTATATCTAACCAGCTTTACCAAGCTTAAGCCCGCGCCAACATTAATAACCCTCGCCTTTTGGGATAGCCTGGGCTTAAAACAGGCAAAAGCTTGCCCATCCGTAATCTTCTTAAAACAAGGGGAATTTAATTTTACTACTATCCCCTTTACGCCCGCATCGTCAGCTAATATATTACTGCCTGCCCCGATAACGCGCAATGGCATATTTCTTTTGCGTGCCGAAACAACCAAATTTTGCAAATCAGGGGTATCGCTCGGCTCAAACCAATACTGAACCGGGCCGCCTACCTTAAAGCTGGTATGCTTTGCTAGCTGTTCGTTTATCCTGACCTTTCCTTTTAAAGACTTCTGCCAATTCATCGCTTATTTTGGTAATATCACCTGCCCCCAGAAAAAGAATCAGATCACCGGGCATTGAGATTTTAAGAAGATAATCAAGAATATCATTCTTCGGGCAAAAACGGGCCTGCGCATGCTTGCCTAATTTTAATTTCTCATATAGAGAATAACCGCTTATGCCGTCAATCGGGTTTTCCCCTGCGGCATAAATATCGGTAATCACAATATGATCTGCTAATCCGAAACAAGTAGCAAAAGAATCCAAAAGCGATTTTGTGCGGCTATAACGATGGGGTTGAAATACGGCTAATAGGCGCCGTGAATTTAATAATCTTACCGCCTCTAATGTTGCTTTTATTTCCGTAGGATGATGGGCATAATCATCAAAAACCAAATAATCTAAAGACTCAAATTTTACCTGAAGGCGCCTTCTTGTCCCCTTATAATTAAGCAAGGCTTGTTTAATAATTTCCCTGTCTATGCCTAACTCTAACCCTAACGCGATAACCGCAAGGGAATTTAATATATTATGCCTGCCCCCTAAGCTAAGTTTAAAATGGCCGATAAATTCCCTGCCCCGGAAACAGTCAAATTCCGACTTAAGGGCTTCCAGGGATAAATCCCTGGCGCTGATATCGGCATCCCGGCTTAAGCCAAAAGATACGGATTTTTTTTTGTAATTTTTTAAGAGGCCTTTTAAATACGCGTCTTCCCTCCAGTAAAATAAACAACCCTGATCATGCGTCTGGTTTATAAAGCGGCTGAATGCCTCTAAAACAGAACTGAATTCCTTATAATAATCAAGGTGCTCATAATCAATATTGGTAATAATCGAATAATCAGGATGATAACACAGAAACGATCCGTCTGATTCATCTGCCTCGGCTACAAAAAATTTACCCTCGCCGGTTAGGGCATTGCCGCCTAAGTTCTCCAGTATCCCGCCAAGGGCAATTGTCGGGGATAATCCTGCCTCGGACATAAAAAAAGAAACTAAAGATGCGGTTGTTGTCTTACCGTGCATGCCGGTTACCGTAACAACGGTTTTGCCCTCCATAAGATGAGCAAGGATTTCTGCCCGTTTTATCAGGGAAATCCCCCGGCACTTTGCCTCCTGAATCTCAGGGTTATCTTTAGGTATTGCCGAAGAATATACGACTCTGTCTACGCTTTCCAAATGCCGGCTATCATGCCCTATCCGCACAGAAATACCGGATTTACGCAAGTTTCCAATTAGGTCGTTATCCTTCAAATCACAGCCGGTTACTTGCCAGCCCTTTTTTAATAATAAGTGCGCAACTGCACTCATCCCGATACCGCCGATACCAATAAGATGTATATGTTTATTCATTGACTAATGAACCCCGCACCTTTGGCACATCCACCCCATACACCTTTAATAAGACATTAATAGCATCGCAACCTCACAAAGATGCGGGGGAGCTTACCCAGCACTAATTTTCGGAGACTCTAAAAAGACTTAAAATTAGTGCTGGGTTTCCCGCGTACGCACTTCATGCTTTGCGGAATCCCGCCGAAGTGATAACGAAGGCGGGAAAATTCAGCGATCAGACTTATGTTTACTTCGTTCCATAAGTCTGGGCTTCATTTAACACCAAATCCGCCAAAGCCATATCTGCCTGAGGTAAAAACAATAAAGAAGCATTCTGGCTTAATGATTCACGCAAAACAGGATTTTCAAATAATTCCAAAAGCTTTCGCTGTAAAATCTCAGGGCCAAGGCCCTCTTCCTCAATCAAAATTGCTGCCCTATTCTTCAAGAGATATGAAGCGTTTTTTATTTGGTGCCTGCGCGCATGAGGATAAGGTATAAGTATGGAAGCTAATCCAAAAAAGAGAATCTCGCTAATGCTTAATGCGCCTGCCCGCGAAATAACTATATCCGCTACCGAATAAGCATATTCCATAGAATCAAAAAATCTAAAAGTCCTCGCCTTAATGCCGGAATCCTTATAGCTAGCCGCCAAAAACAAATCGTCTTGCCGGCCCGAAAGGTGAATAACTTGAAAC
>JBDRHJ010000078.1:0-5889 GCA_043816835.1 Candidatus Omnitrophota bacterium | reverse complement strand
TACCACTATTATGTTCTTTTAATCTTCGCTCTAAATCGTTAGTGCTGCCGATGTAAAGATATTTAAAATTTTCGCTTTGCAACATATATACAAAATGCATATTCATTTTCCATCTTTCCCCAAAAGGGCGGGGTTAACTCGTCCAGCTCTAATTTTCCTAATCAAATTCATAGCTGTAAATTAGTGCTGGGTTAACTCGTCCCGCACCTTTACTATATTCATAAAACGCTATCTTTGAATATCTAAAGGTGCGGGGCTGGTTAAAGGAAAATAAAATAGAATAGCGCGGTAAAAAGACAATCGGCAGTAATAATCAATACAAACGAAATAACTACTGCATCAGTGGTTGCCCGGCCAACGCCTTCGGAGCTACCGGCAACTTTTAACCCCTGGTAACAACTGCTAATCGCAATAACCATTCCAAAGACAACACTCTTGGCTAAGCCGGTAAATAAATCCTTAGAGAAAATTGCATCAAAGGTAATATTTAAATACATCCCGGAGGTAATCCCCAGCTTATATACACAGATTGCATATCCGCCGAATATTCCTATCGTATTAGCATAAATCGTTAAAAGCGGCAACATCAGAATCAAGGCAAGGAAACGCGGAACAACCAGGTACTTTATCGGGCTATAAGCCAATGTCTCGAGCGCGTCAATCTGTTCAGTTACCTGCATTGTTCCGATTTCAGCGGCAATTGATGCCCCCACCCGCCCGGCAACTACCAATGCGGTTAATACCGGCCCTAACTCGCGCACCAAAGAAAGCGCAACAATACTGGCAATATACATCTCTGAACCCAGGCGCTGCATTAAATAGGCGGTTTGCAGGGCCATAATCAGGCCGATAAAAAATGAAATTACGGAAATAATCGGCAGGCTATCCCAGCCGGTACGCTTAGCCTGGACCAATGTCCGCCGGATTTCGAACGGACGGGAAAACGACCAGCGCAGCATCTGTAAAAACAATGCGCCTAACCCGCCTAAAAAATAAAGAAATTCTAAAAATTTCTTGCCGAGGCTTATAATAAAATTCAGCATATTATATTGTTTTTTGCTATCTTCATAATCCCGGAGGATTAAATTCCAATTATTCTCCTTCTGCAGTTGCAATAAAAACGCCTCTTTTGCTTCGGAGTAATTATTCTGACCGAGAATATTCCTGCGAAGCAAAACTAATATTTTCATTAGTTCTGCACAGCAGAATAAATCCGGCCTATGTCTCAAAAATCAGCTCGTCCTTTTTACGGGAAACCTTAATAACCTCTTTCTTTTTTAAGCGGCCGGCGATAATCTCTTCAGAAAGAGGGTCTTCTAAATATCTCTGGATTGTCCGTTTTAACGGCCGGGCGCCAAAAACAGGATCAAAACCCTTATCAATCAAAAGCTGTTTGGCTTCTTGGCTTATATCCAGGCTAAAACCCTGTTCCTTTAGCCTTTCGTTAAGATAATTGATTTCTAAATCGATAATTCCGCTTAAATCCTGCCTTGATAAAGGCCGAAAAACTATCGTATCGTCAATACGATTAAGAAATTCCGGCTTAAATGTGCGCTTGACCTGCTCTAAGAGTTTGTCTTTCATTGCCTCATAAGAAACACCTTCTTCCTGGTTTTTAAAACCCAGGGCGCTGCTCTTACGAATAAGCTCTGCGCCAACATTGGAGGTCATAATCACGATTGTATTACGAAAGTCGACCTTGCGGCCAAAACTATCAGTAAGCCGCCCCTCTTCAAAAACCTGCAAAAGAAGATTGAATACATCCGGATGCGCCTTCTCGATCTCATCAAGCAATATTACTGAATAGGGCCTGCGCCTAACCCTTTCTGTAAGCTGCCCCCCTTCATCATAACCAACGTATCCGGGCGGGGCGCCGACAAGGCGGGAGACATTAAACTTCTCCATATATTCCGACATATCATATTGAAGCAAAGAATCCTCATTGCCAAACATAAATTCCGCCAATGCCCGGGCAAGCAAGGTCTTGCCTACGCCAGTAGGGCCTAAAAAGATAAACGAACCGATTGGCCTTCGGGGGTCTTTTATCCCTGCGCGTGAACGCCGGATCGCATGGGCAATTGCGGAAATCGGCTCATCCTGGCCGATTACCCAGCCATGCAGCTGCTCTTCAATTTTTAATAATTTCTCTCCCTCTTTTTCCTCCAGCCTAAACAAGGGAATCCCTGTCCATTGCGCAACGATTTTAGAAATATCTTCTACGGTAACCTGGGGCCGTAATTTATCCTTGGTTTTTTTCCAATCACGGTTTAATTCCTCTAATTTTTCCCGCGCCTGTTTTTCCTCATCGCGCAAGGCAGCCGCCTTTTCAAAATCCTGTGATTTAATATGGGATTCCTTTTCTTTTTTTAATCCTCCGATTTTATCCTCCCATTCCTTAATCTCTGGGGGAATAACCAGAACATTCAGGCGCACACGCGCACCGCATTCATCCATTATGTCAATTGCCTTATCCGGCAAATACCTGCCGCTGATATACCTATCCGATAGCTTTGCCGCTGCCTCAAGGGCTTCATCGGAGAAGGTAACCCGATGATGCGCCTCGTATTTGTCACGCAGGCCTTTTAATATCTTAATCGTTAATTCAACATTAGGCGGCTCAACCATAATTACCTGAAATCTGCGCTCTAACGCAGCATCCTTCTCGATATGCTTGCGGTATTCATCAAAAGTAGTTGCCCCGATGCATTGAATATCACCGCGTGAAAGTGCCGGTTTTAAAATATTAGAAGCATCGATTGCCCCTTCTGCTGCCCCTGCGCCAACCAGGGTATGCAGCTCATCGATAAACATAATTACATCCTGAGAGCGCTTGATTTCCTCCATTACTGCCTTTATCCGCTCCTCAAACTGCCCGCGGTATTTAGTTCCCGCAATCATTAAAGCCAAATCCAAAACAACAATACGCTTACCCTTTAAAATCTCGGGTACATTACCGGTAATTACTGCCTGGGCAATCCCTTCTACAATCGCGGTCTTGCCTACGCCTGCCTCGCCTAAAAGAACCGGATTATTCTTGGTGCGCCGGCTTAACACCTGAATCACCCTCTCTATTTCATTGTGCCGGTCAATTACCGGGTCAAGCTTTCCTTCCTCTGCCAAAACGGTTAAATCGCGGCCAAAGGCATCCAAGGCAGGGGTTTTTGTTTTGCTTTTTTGCGACTGCTCATAACCCGGCGTAACCGAGCCGAGAAAATTCATCACCTGATTACGCACCAGATTTAAATCAAGGCCTAAATTCATCAAAACCTGGCTTGCCACGCCTTCCCCTTCACGAATTAAACCCAAAAGGATATGCTCGGTGCCGATATAATTATGCCCTAATGAGCGCGCCTCCTCTGCGGATAATTCAAGAACCTTTTTTGCGCGGGGGGTAAACGGAATATCCCCCAGGATCTGGGTTGACGGCCCCGGCTGGACTAATTTCTCTACCTCCAGGCGGATCGTTTCCAGCGACGTCCCCATATTTTGCAAGACTGCGGCGGCAACCCCCTCGCCCTCACGAACCAGGCCCAGCAAGATATGTTCGGTGCCGATATAATCATGATTAAATCGCCTTGCCTCTTCCTTAGCTAAAATAATTACCTTACGTGCTCGTTCAGTAAATCGATTAAACATCAATTACCTCCTTCAATGAACGCATAACTTACGGAACACGAACACATTCGACTTCGCTCAATGTTAAGTGCGACGTAAGTTATATGCGTGAATTGAACCCTTGACATTTTATCCATGAAATTTATAAACAGAATGTCAAGGGTCAAATTCAGCTATCAGACTTACGTTATTTTGTCACCTGCGTTAACACTCCACTCGATTACCTTTAGATAGGTGACATTCCGTAAGATTAGGCCTCATTTAAATTATGTTTTTTCTAAATTAGTTATCTTTCTACGCACTAATTCTGCCCGTTTTAAATCCCTTTCCTGAGACGATAATTTTCTTTTTTCTATTTTTTGCAAATGCGACGGCTGAACTAAGATAAAAAGCTCGTTTACCGCGCCCCGGTTAATATCCTTGATAATTTTTAAATCCACGCCAAGCCTTACCATTGAGAGCAATTCAATCATTTCATGGGAAGTAATAATATGCGCGCTCTTTAATATCCCGTATGCCCTCCAGATCCTGTCTTCAAGTAAGGCGGGATTTTGCCCAAGGATAGCCTGCCTTGCCTGCTGTTCCTGTTCGATTAATTGACGGATTAAGCCGTTTAAGTTTTGCAGAATTTCCTCCGCGCTATGCCCTAAAGAAACCTGGTTGGAAATTTGAAAGAAATTCCCCGAAGCCTGCGTGCCTTCACCATACAAGCCGCGCGTGGTGAAGCTTAATTTTGCCACTGCCGACAAAACACGGTTAATCTGCCGGTTCATCACCAAAGCAGGCAAATGAAGCATAACCGAACCGCGCATACCGGTTCCCGTATTAGTCGGACAGGCAGTTAAAAATCCTAACTGATCAGAAAAGGCATAAGGCAAATCTTTTGATAAAGCAACATCAATCTGATTAATAATATTCGCAGCTTCAAAAAGATTAAGGCCTGACTGCATTACCTGAATCCTTAAGTGGTCCTCTTCGTTAATCATTATTGCGATAACTTCCTCTTCTTCGATAACAATTGCTTTGGCATGTGAAGACTTGACAAATTCCAAAGACATAAGGTGCCGCTCAACTAAAAGCTGCCGGTCAACACTGTCTAAATCGCAGAGATGAAAAATAGAACTGTTTTTCAGGTAATCGGCCTTGGGAATAGCCTGCTCAATGGTCTTAAGCGTCTCTTCTGCCTGTTTCTTGTCTGCCCAATGGGAAAAAGGAATCTTGTCTAAATTCCTTGCCAGCCGAATCCGGCTGGAAATAACCACATCGGAATTAGGCCCGCTGCCGCGCAGCCATTCGCTGGTATGATTTATCAGGTCATCTAGTTTCATATATTTTCTCCGCAGCCAAACATCTAAAAATATAAAATTATTTACTCTTTTCTATTTCCCTAATCTTATCGCGCAAACGAACTGCTTCTTCAAATTCTTCGCTGGCAATTGCCTTTTCGAGCTGAAAACGCAATTCTTCAATATCGCTCTTTTTCTTAGGTTTCACTGCCAGCTTATAAGGCCCCTTACCGATATGCTTGGTAGAACCGTGAATTTTCTTAAGTAAAGGCATCAGGTATTTGCCGAAGCTAGTATAGCATTCACTGCACCCTAAGCGCCCTATGCGCTTAAAATGCTGATAACTTAGGCCGCAGTTTGCACATTTAATACTGGCGGCACCGGCAGCTTCATCTGCCTTTCCGAATTCCGCTAAACCGGCTAATAAATCAGCTAAACCGAATTGCTGTTCCATCTGGGCGCTCTTCTTACGCGCACATTCTTCGCAAAGATGCAGCTCACTCATCTGGTCATCAACAATCTCGGTTAGATGAACCGTTGCCTGATTCTTATTACAAAGGTCGCACAACATCGTACACCCCTCGCTTTTTATCCTATTCGGTTAATCCTTAATGCTTACGCCTAGAACTTAAGAGTCATAAGTTCTAGGTCTTAAGTCATAAGTTGTAAGTTGTAAGTTCTTTCTCTGACAACTGACAACTAATAACTGATCCCTCGACTTCATCCTTCGGCTTCGCTCAGAGCTTAAGAGTCATAAGTCCTAAGTCATAAAAGAGTCATAAGTCTTAAGTTGTAAGTCATAGGTTTTTATGAAAGCTCCAAAGCAATCTTCCGATTTCTTCTCTGAGTTCTTGAAGCTTTTCATATTTTGTTTTATTTAAGTATTGGAGTCGTAAGGAGAAATCTAAAAGATACTGTGTCTCTGCCAATGATCCCAATGCGATATTTACAAATTGCTTCAATTCTTTTTTACCCTGCCTAGCTGTTC